>NZ_PDDL01000039.1:0-29341 GCF_020833785.1 Kocuria sp. CCUG 69068 | reverse complement strand
CCGCTGGCTGGCCGCCGCCGCGGCCGCCGTTCTCCTGCCCGGTGCGGCCCTGGGCGGCTGGGCCGTGGGCACGCAGGCCGAGCAGCGGGAGCAGCAGCTCGTGGCCCAGGAGCAGGACCGGCAGAACCGGCTGCTGAGCGCCCCGGACGTCACCACCCGCCAGCTCGACGTGGACGGCCGCCCGGCCACCCTGGTGGTCTCCGCGCAGGCGGACGCGGCGCTGTTCGTCGCCTCCGACCTCGCCGGACCGGGGGAGGGCCGGGAGTACCAGCTGTGGCTCGTGCAGGACGAGACCCCGGTGCCGGACGTGCGCTTCGGCGGCGGACAGGTGCAGGTCTGGCTGGACGGCGACATCGACCGGGCCGGGGCGGTGGCCATGACCGTGGAGCCCGCCGGCGGCTCCGAGACGCCCACCCTGCCGGTGCTGGCCGCCGCGGAGATCTGAGCGCGGCTCCTGCCAGAATGAGTTCATGACCGAGGCAGAACCTTCCGGCGGCGGCGCGGCCCGGGCGGCCCCGGCACGCCCGTCGTGAGGCCCCGGCCGGGCGGGAGGCGCCGGCACCCCCTGCGGTGGGTGCTGTCCCGTGAGCTGGTCCTCGACTGGCTGCGCTCGTTCCGCACCAGCCGCAGCGCCCTGCACTTCCGGCTCCGGAACCGCTTCTCGGACGCGCCCGTGCGGGGGGACGCGCCCGTGGTCGTGAGCCTCACGTCCTACGGGAGCCGGATCCGGGCGGTGCACCTGGCCGTCGAGTCGATGGTGCACGGCACCGTGCGCCCGCAGCGGCTGATCCTGTGGCTGCGCGAGGCCGACGTCGTGGCGGACCCGCCCCCACCGTTGGCGCGGCTGGTGCGCCGGGGCCTCGAGCTGAGGTGCACCGAGGACTGGGGCCCCCACCAGAAGTACTACCCCTACGTCCGGTCCCGGGCGCGGCACGAGCTGCCGCTGGTCATCGCGGACGACGACGTGCTCTACGGCCCGGCGTGGCTCGAGGAGCTGCTCGCGGTCCACGCGCGGCACCCGCACGACGTGGTCGCCCACCGCACCCACCGGATCCGCCTCGGCGGAGGACGGATCCTGCCCTACGCGACGTGGAGCCCCGGCGCCCCGGCGGGAGCGTCCGTCCGCACCTTCGCCACGGGCACCTCCGGCGTGCTCTACCCGCCGCACCTGCTCGACGCCCTGCGCGAGCTCGGCACCGCGTTCACCGCGTGCGCGCCGATGGCCGACGACGTGTGGCTGCACGCCGTCGCCCTGCGCCACGGGACCGGCGTCCGGCCCGTCCGGGACGGCCGCACCGCCTACCGGCCCATCCCCAGGACGCTCTTCCGGGGTCTCAGCACCCGCAATGTCCTGCGCGGAGGCAACGACATGCAGATCGCAGCCACGTATTCGGCCTCGGACGTGGAAGAGTTGGAGCGTGCACGGGTGGCCGAGGGCCCCTGAGCACGTGGACGGGCGGTTCCCCCGCTTCCCGTCCGCCGGCCGTCCCCCCACGGCCGCTGTCCGCGCTCCCATCCCCCCAGGAGTTCCCATGCCGAAGAACTACCGCCGCCCGGACTCGCCGGACCACGTCGCAGCCGACGTGCCGGCGCGCGCAGCAGGGCACTCGATCGTCTTCGACTCGCCGGCCGAACTGGCCGCCTACACCCGCCACGACCGCCTGTCCGCCGACGGGCCCCTCCTGCTCGCCCGCCGCGCCGGGTTCCACCCCGACGGGTCCTGGCCCTGCTCGGCGCTCGAGTCCGCCCAGAACGTCCTGGCCACCCGGGCGCGCACCATGATCGAGATCGAGCTGCGCACCACGGTCGACGGCCGGTGCGTGGTCCTGCACGAGGCCGTCATGGGGCACGGGAGCACCGGCGCCGGCCCGGTGAGCGAGCAGTCGGCCGACTACGTGCTCAGCCAGCACCTGGTGGACAACTACGGCGAGGTCACCCGGTTCCCCATCCGGGAGGCCGGCGAGTTCCTCACCTGGGCGGTGCTGGCCGGTGCGGTGCTGTGGCTCGACGTCAAGAACGTGACCCCGGAGGCCGTCGTCGAGCTCGTCCGCACGCACCGGGCCGAGGGCCAGGTGGTGGTGAGCGTGCACGGGCTGACGGAGCTGGCCGTCTACCGCAGGATCGCCCCCGACCTCGTCTACTTCGTCCCGCCCCACCCGGACGGCCTGCCCACGGTCGACGACGTCCGGCGGGAGGTGCCCGACCTCCGCCGGGTGATCGGCTTCGCCGGCCACTACGTCCCGGACATGGAGGAGAGCCTGCGGATGCGGAGCTGGAACGTGCCCATGCGCCTCGAGCTGCACCGCTACGACGAGAACCTGTCCGCCGACGCCCTGGACGTGCACTACTACCGCCGCGCGGTCGAGGCCGGCTTCGGGATCCTCTCCACCAGCCACTACCGCGAGGTGGCCGACCTCCTCGGCCTGTCCGCGTGGGCGCCGAAGAACGCCTCCGCCCGGGACGACCGGGGGCTGACCCGGCACTGATCCCGGGCGCGTGCCGCTCTCGGCGGGGCGCCCGGGACCGTCCGTGCCGGGGATCAGTCGTCGCCCGGCGCGTCCTCGGGAGCGTCCCCCTCGGCCTGGGAGGGCTTGTTGCCGTCCGGGTCGACGGCCGACTGCACGCTCTGGTCCGCCGGCACGTCCCCCTCGGCCTGAGAGGGCTTGTTCCGGGCCGGGTCCGGGGTCGTCTCGCTCATGCCGCTCCTCGTGCGCTCAGCAGGGTGATGGTCCCGGCTCACGCTACGCCGGGCCCGGGGCCCCGACAAGAGGATCCGGCTACGCGGCCCGGCCGGCGCGGATCGCGGCGTAGAGCTGGGCGGGGATCAGCCCGGTCCGGTGGGCGCGCTCGACCGCGGCGAAGCCCTCCTCGGTCTCCTCGTACGGGAAGTGGATGAGGTCCGCCGCGAGCTCCCAGTGGTCGATCATCCCGCCGGCCCAGAGCTGGCAGATCGCCCACGGGGTGTCCGCGGAGAAGGCGGGGACGTCCGGCAGGACGTACTCGTCGGCCGGCACGCGCCAGGCCTCGAGGCTGTCCAGGTCCGCCGCGAGGTCCTCGAGGGTGTCGTAGTGGCCGGCGCGGTCCGGGTCCACGGAGCCGTTCGGGTTGGCCAGCTCGACGTCGTAGCCGCCCTCGGCCGCGGCGAACACGGTGGTGGGCCCGGGCTCCCCGCCCACGCCGGCGTCGAGGGGCAGCTGGGACGGCAGCCACTCCCACCCGTCGCCGAGCTGGTCCATCTCCAGGTCCCGGTAGGCCACCCAGCCGCGGGCGACGAGCAGCTCGTGGGCGTCGTCGTCCCAGGTGCCCTGCGCGGCGCCCTCGATGTCGACGGTGCGGGCGCCGGCCGCGGCGTGGAACTCCCGCCGCTGCTGCTTCTTCTTGGCGGCGGCCTTCTTGCGGGGCTTGCTCTTGGGCACGGATCCTCCTGACGGGCGGGGACGGGCGCGTGCGCGGTCCCTCGGACCTCCCATGATCGCGCATCCGGCGGGATCCGGGGACGCCGGGCCCGCTCCGCCCTCCCGGGGCCCCGCGGGGCTAGTCTGGCCGGGACCGTCCGTCCGTCCCGACCGCGAAGGATGCCCCATGACCTCTCCCCGGACCGCCCCCTCGACGAACGGCCCCGTGCGCTACGCGGTGGTCGGGCTCGGCCAGATCTCCCAGCAGGCGTTCCTGCCCGCCATGGCCCGGGCCGGCAGCTCCGTGCTGGCGGCGCTGGTCACCGGCACCCCGGACAAGGCCCGGGAGCTCGCGGCCGAGTACGGCGTGCCCGCGTACTCCTACGAGGACTATCCCGCGCTGCTGGCCTCCGGGGACGTGGACGCGGTCTACGTGGCCACGCCCGTGTTCCGGCACCGCGAGTTCGCCGAGCCGGCGCTCGAGGCGGGCCTCCACGTGCTGGTGGAGAAGCCGATGGAGACGTCCGTGGAGGACTGCCGGGCGATGATCGACGCCGCCGCGCGCGGCGGGGCCCGGCTGATGGTCGCGTACCGGCTGCACCACGAGCCCGGCACGCTCGAGCTGATCACCCGGGTCCGGGACGAGGGGCTGGTGGGCGACCCCCGGCTGTTCACCGCCGTCTTCACCCAGGACATCGACGAGGCCAACCACCGCGGGCACTCCGGGTACTGGGGCGGGCCCATCCCGGACATGGGCAGCTACCCCCTCAACGCGGTGCGCCACCTGTTCGCGGCCGAGCCCCTCGAGGTCCACGCGATGGGGGTGCGGACCCCGGGGCGCGGCTTCGACTTCGACGACACCGTGGCGGTGACGCTGCGCTTCCCCGGGCAGCGGGTGGCGCAGTTCACCATCAGCTACGCGGGCGAGGCCACCGAGCAGTTCACGGTGGTGGGCACCGGGGGCGTGGTCGCAGCGCAGCCGTGCTTCGGCTTCGGCCCCGAGGTGGGCATCAGCTGGACCGTGACCCGTGACGGGCGCAGCGAGACCCGTGCCCACGACCCGGTGGAGCAGTTCGCGGGCCAGACCGAGTACTTCTCGGACTGCATCCTCACCGGCACCGATCCCGAGGCCGGCGGGGAGGAGGGGCTGATGGACATCCGGGTGCACGAGGCGGTGCTCGCCTCCCTCGAGACGGGCCGGACCGTGCGCCTGGAGCCCGCGGACCGCGCGGTGCGCCCCGTCGCGGAGCAGGCCCGGGCCCTGCCGCCCGTGGCGGAGCCCGGCGACGACGAGCTGGTGGCCCAGGTCCCGCAGAACGGCTGAGCCCCGGCCGGCGGACCGGGCCCGGTGCTTGTCCCGCACCCCGCCCGGGAGTAGCTTGCGGGCATGACCAGCAGCAGCACGGACGTCGTCCGGCGGCTCTTCGCCGCCTACCTCGCGCAGGACGAGACGGCGGCCCGCGGGCTCGTCGGGGACGGGTTCCGGTTCACGTCCCCGCAGGACGACCACATCGACCGGGCCGCGTACTTCGAGCGGTGCTTCCCCACGGCGCAGCGGGTCTCCCGGCAGGACCTGCTCCAGGTGGTCGAGGCGGAACCAGGCCTGGTGCTCGTCCGGTACGAGTACGAGCTCCGGACCGGGGGGACCTTCCGGAACATGGAGGCGATCACCGTGCGCGACGGGCAGGTGGTGGACGCCCAGGTCTATTTCGGCGGGCCGCCGCGACCGTAGACTCCGAGGACCATCCGACGCCCAGGAGGCTCGCCATGAAGCACTACCTGCTCAGCATCGAACAGCCCGACGGCGGACCGGCGGCCCCGGAGGTCCTCGAGCCCGTGATGCGGGACGTCGCCGCGTTCAACGAGGAGCTCAGGGCGGCCGGGGCGTGGGTCTTCGCCGGGGGCCTGGACCGGGCGGAGGCGTCCGTCGTCGTGCGCTTCCACGGCGAGGACGTGGTGACCACGGACGGTCCGTACGAGCGCGAGGACGAGCACGCCGGGGGCATCTGCATCGTGGCCGCCCCGGACTACGACGCCGCCATCGAGTGGGGCCGCAAGCTGGCGCAGGCGACCACGCTCCCGGTGGAGGTGCGCGAGTTCCAGGGCGAGCCGGAGGAGCACCTGGCGTAGGGCCCGCCCCGGTCCCGGCGGCTCACCTGCCGATCTGCTCGGCCTGCGCCTCCCACGCGGCGTGGGCGTCCCGGGGCCGGGCCGGCCGGCGGGTCTCCCGCAGCGCCCGGAGCGCGGCGTTGCGCTCGCGCGCCAGGGAGTCCGCGGCGGCCCGGGCGGCCGCGTCCTCGCGGACCTGGGCGCGGACGGCGGTGATGGTGCCCATGATGGCCTCGACGCCCTGCGAACCGCCCGCCAGGTAGGCGGCCCGGACCTCCCGGTCCGGGTGGTACAGGTAGCGGTCGTCGACCTGGCCGCGGTGGGTGTCGAACTCCTCGTCAATCAGCTCCGAGAGCATGGCGGCCACCCGGTCCAGGCGGGCCTCGACCTCCCCGTGCAGGGGCGTCCTGGCGGCGGCGTCCCGGACGGACCACAGGGCCTGGCCGTGCCGCCGCAGCCGGGTCGCGTCCCAGTCCGCGTGCGGGACCTCGGCCAGCCGGACGGCGACGAAGCTCGCGTCCCCGTGCCGCTGCTGCGGCGGCAGGACGCCGAGCTGCCACCGGATCCACGCGGTGCGCATGTCCTCCGCGGCGGCCAGCCGGGCCTGCTCGGCGGTCCTGGCGATCGACTTCCCGCTGTTCTTCCGGGGGCTCTTGTCCGGGTTCCTCGCGGCGGCCCTTCCGTCCGTCCGCGCACCGGACCTGGCGCCGGTCCCGGAGCTGCTCCGCGGCGTGCCGTGCAGCCGCTCCCGCGCGCGCACCACCAGGGAGCGGACGAGCGTCCGCAGGAGCACGCCGAGCAGCCACAGGGCTGCTCCGGCCAGCAGGAGGAGAAGGATCGTGCCCAGGTTGACGAGGACGAACGAGACCACCGCCCCGGCAATCAGGAGCACGATCCCGGAGACCTCGTTGTTCTCGGTGTTCTGCACGGCGGATCCTCCCGAACCCCTCACACCACTGGACATCCACTCTAGCCGCCGGGGCAGGATCTGTGACCGGTCCCACAGGAAACTCCCGGCATCCCGGGGTGGTTGCGGGGGAGCCGGTGGCAGGGGCCGCCCCGATATCCTGGACCCATGCGATCCGCCGTGCTGTCCGTGTCCGCCGCCGTCCTGCTCCTCGTCTCCGGCTGCGCCGGCGAGGGCTCCGAGCAGGACGACCTGCTCCGGGCGCACGGGCTCGAGGGCGCGAGCACGCAGGAGGTTGTCGAGCAGCTCGACCGCACGCACGAGGACCGCGACGCCGGGCTCGCCGGCTCCGTGACCTACGACGAGGTGGTCCTCGACGACGGCACCGCCGAGACGATCCTGCCCATGCCGGAGGACCGCTTCTACCTGGCGGTCGCCCCGTATGCCACCACGACCCACGAGTGCTTCTTCCACAGCCTCTCCGGGTGCCAGGGCGAGCTCGTGGGTGAGGACTTCGACGTGCGGATCACCGACGGCTCCGGGTCCGTGCTCGTGGACGAGAGCGTGACCAGCTACGAGAACGGGTTCGTGGGCTTCTGGCTGCCCAAGGACATCACCGGCACGCTCGAGATCAGCTCGGAGCGGGGTCGGGCGGTCCAGGAGTTCGAGACCTCCCCGGACAGCCCGACCTGCCTCACCGCCCTCCAGCTGGCCTGAGCCCGGCGCGAAGGAAGGGTGACCGGATGAGCATCAGCATGGCCCTGACCGCCCAGGCGGTCCGGCTGCGGGCGCGCCTGCAGCCGTGGACCCCGGTGGAGCAGCTGCACGGGCGCCGGTACCCGGAGCCGGCCAGGATCCCCGCCGACCTGCGGCGCTCGCACGCCGTGGAACGCACCGAGGTGGCCGGGCGCCCGCTGCTGCGCCTGACCCCGCGCGCCGGGGCGGACGGGTCCCACCTGATCTACCTGCACGGCGGGGCGTTCGTGAACCCGCTGCTGCCGGCGCACTGGTGGATCGTCCGCGAGCTCGTGAAGGACACCGGGACCACGGTCACGGTCCCGCTGTACCGGCTGGCCCCGGAGGGCCACGTGGACGAGGGCTACGACTTCCTCGCCGCGGCCTGGGCGGACCTCGTGACCCGGCCCGCCGCGGACCGGATCGTGGTGGCGGGGGACTCGGCCGGCGGGTGCCTGGCGATCGGGCTGGCCATGCGCCTGCGGGACGCCGGGCAGCGGATGCCCGACCACGTGGTGGGCTTCTCCCCGGCGGTGGACGTCTCCGCCACGCACCCGGCCGTGCGGGAGATCGACCCGCACGACCCCATGCTGAGCACCGACCGGGTGGTGCCCATGGCCGCGGCCTGGGCGCGGGACCGCGAGCTCACCGACCCGCTGGTCAGCCCGCTCTACGGGGACGTGGCCGGGCTGCCGCCGGTGCACGTGGTCCAGGGCGGCAAGGACATCCTGGCCGCCGACGTCCTGGCCTTCGCGCGGGACCTGGCGCGGGCGGGCAACCCGGGGAAGCTGATCTACGAGCCCGGCGCCTTCCACGTCTACGTGGGCGCCTGGTGGACGCCGGAGGCCCGCCGGGCGGTCCGGCACGTGCGCTCCCTGCTCGAGGAGCCCGCCCCGGCGGCGGGAGGGGCCCAGGAATAGCCCGGCACCCCCGGCCGTTCCCTAATTGGTGATACATCAACCAAAAAGGGGAGTGGGCATGAAGGTCGTGGTCATCGGGGCGGGACAGGCCGGGCTGTCGGCGGCCCACCACCTGCGGCGCCGGGGACTGGTCCCCGAGGAGGACTTCGTGGTCCTCGACGCCAATCCCGGCCCCGGGGGAGCGTGGCGGCACCGCTGGCCCTCGCTCACCTTCGGCGGCGCCCACGGGATCCACGACCTGCCCGGGCTGCCCCTCGGGGTGCCGGACCCGGCCGAGCCGGCCTCCGCCGTCGTCGCCCGCTACTACGGCGAGTACGAGCGCCGCTTCGCGCTGCCGGTCCACCGTCCCGTCGCGGTGCGTCGCGTCGAGGCGGCGTCCGACGACGGGCCGCTCGAGGTGGTCACGGACACCGGCACCTGGCGGACGGAGCTGGTGATCAACGGCACCGGCACCTGGGACCGCCCCCACTGGCCGTACTACCCCGGGCGGGAGTCCTTCCGCGGGCGGCAGCTGCACACCCACGACTTCCGCTCCGCGGAGGAGTTCCGCGGCCGGCACGTGGTGGTCGTGGGCGGCGGCACCTCGGCCGTGCAGTTCCTGCTCCAGCTCGCCGCGGCGGGCGCCACGACCACGTGGGTCACCCGCCGGCCCCCGCGCTTCACGGACCGGGAGTTCGACCCGGACTGGGGGCGGGACGTCGAGCGCCGGGTCGACGAGCGGACCCGCGCGGGCCTGCCGACGGCCAGCGTGGTCTCGGCCACCGGGCTGCCCCTGACCGCGCAGTACCGGGCCGGGATCGAAGCCGGGATCCTCGTCTCGGCCGGGCCGCTGGGGGCGGTGACGCCCGAGGGCGTCCGGCTCGCCGACGGCCGGGAGGTGCGGGCGGACGCGATCCTGTGGGCCACCGGCTTCCGGCCCGCCCTGGACCACCTGGCACCCCTGGGGCTGCGCGAACCCGGCGGCGGCATCCGGATGGACGGGGTGCGCGTGCTCCGGGATCCGCGGGTGCTGCTGGTGGGCTACGGCGCCTCGGCCTCGACCCTCGGCGCCACCCGCGCTGGGCGGGCGGCCGCCCGTGAGGCCGTGCGGCTGCTGTCCGCGGCTCCGGACGGGAAGCAGCGGCCCGCAGCACGTGTTGGCACTGTCAGCACCTGATCCGAGACCCTCGGGAGGGACCGCCATGGTCCGCATCGGCATCATCCTCGGCAGCACCCGGCCGAACCGCAATGGCGGGGACGTGGCCCGCTGGGTCCTCGCCCACGCCTCGGGGCGCGGCGACGCCCAGTTCGAGCTCCTCGACCTGCGCGAGCACCCCCTGCCGCACTTCGACGAGCCGGTGCCGCCCTCGGCCGGGAAGTACCAGAACGAGCACACCAGGCGGTGGGCGGCCACGATCGATCGCTTCGACGGCTTCGTGGTGGTCACCCCCGAGTACAACCACGGCGCGCCCGGGGTGCTGAAGAACGCCTTCGACTACCTCTACGCCGAGTGGAACAACAAGGCCGTGGGCTTCGTCTCCTACGGCACCGCCGGCGGCGTGCGCGCCGTGGAGCAGCTGCGGCAGGTGGCCGGGGAGCTGCAGCTGGCCGACGTGCGCCAGCAGGTGTCGCTGTCCCTGCGCACCGACTTCGAGCACTACCGCACCTTCGCCCCGGCCGAGCACCACCGGCGCTCGCTGGCCACGATGCTGGACCAGGTCGTGGCCTGGTCCACCGCCCTCGCGCCGCTGCGCGCCCCGGCGGAGGACGCCGGCTGAGCAGGGAGCCGTCGTAGTCTGGGGACACCGCGCCGATGCGGCGCACGCCATCCCGACGAAGGAGCACCCCGTGAGCGAGCAGCCCACCTCCAGCCCGGACCCCATCGAGGACGCCGCCTCCAACGACGACGCCGACATGACCACCGAGATGACCCCGATCCCGCACGAGCACGGGGACGCCAAGAACGAGGAGTCCGAGCAGCAGGACTGAGCCCGTTCCGCTGGGCTCAGGCGGCCGTTCCGAAGAGCGAGGCGCGAAGAGCGGACAGGGGCGGGGCGTGCTCGGCCAGCTCCTGGAGGTAGCCCAGGTCGTCCAGGTCGCCCAGGGCGGCCGTGAGCTCCGCGCAGGTGAGCTGGGCGTCCTCGGCGACGACCTCGAGGGCGGGGGCCTCAGCGGCCGTGACGTGCTCGGCCAGGGCGTCGAGGACGACGACGGCGTCGACGCTGACGTGCTCGTCGTGGATGGCCTCGACGAGCAGCCGCTCGGCGGCGTAGACGGGCGCGGCGAACATGTGGGGAACGGGAGACTGCATCGGTGACATCACTGCCGGAACACTACCCCCGGTCCATAAGAATCCGCTGAGACCGGACGGCGGGCCGGTCGCACCGGCCCTGGTCGCACGGCGCGGCGTGACGAGGTGGCTCGGTACCGGCCTCTGCGCGCACCCGCAGGATCAGCTGCTCAGCGGATCGACCACGGCCTCCAGGCGCGGTGCCCTGCGGGCGTCGAGCGCGGCCTCCACACCCCGGGCCACCGCGAGCAGGTCGGTCTCCTCGAAGCTGGACGTCATGATCTCCAGGCCCACGGGCAGACGGTCCTCGGTGAATCCGGCCGGCACAGTGGCCGCCGGGAAGTGCAGCTGCGAGGCGATCACCGTGTTGGTCGGGTAGGTGAGGCACGTCCACCGGCCCCCGAGCACGTCCTCGTGGGTGGGGGCCGCGAGCTGGACGTCGGGAAAGACCATGGCGTCCAGGCCCAGCTCCACGAACTGCGCCTGCACGGCGCGCACGAAGTCCTCGCGGGTCAGCACCCGGTCCAGATACTGGGGGTCGGTGCGCGGGTCCTCGGGGCCGTCGGCGATGCCCTCGAAGAGGTCCAGGTGCGGGTCGTAGGTGCCGTTCGCGCGGACCTCGTCCACACCGCCGATGCCCGTCTCCGGATGGGCGGCGAAGAAGGCGTTCATGTCCTGCCGGGAACGAGTGAAGTACAGCGAGGTGAAGCCCACGTAGTCCATCAGACCGGGGATCTCCACGTCGACCAGTTCCGCCCCGGCCCCGGCGAGCCGTGCCAGCGCGTCCTCGACCACGCGGACGACGGCCGCAGTCTCCGGGTCGGCCGGATCGCCGAACGCCCCGCGCAGGACGCCGAGGCGCCGGCCCTGCAACGATCCGCCGGCGACCGCCTCGGTGAAGGATGCGCTCCGACGGCGCTGCCGGACCGCGACCGTGTAGGCGTCCGCCGGGTCGAAGCCCACCAGGACGTCGAGGACCTTCGCGGCGTCCTCCACCGTCCGGGTCATCGGCCCGGCCGTGTCCTGGGGGACCACCAGCGGGGACATGCCGTCCCGGCTGATCAGACCCGGTGTGACGCGCACGCCCACCAGGTTGCAGAAGGACGCCGGGAGGCGGATGGAACCTCCCGTGTCCTCGCCGATGCCGACCAGCGCCAGGTTCGCGGCGATCGCCGCGGCCGTTCCGCTGCTGGATCCCCCCGGGTCCCGGGAGAGGTCGTAGGGATTCTTCGTCACCCCGGACACGGACGAGGTCGAGAACCAGGAGGTCGCGAAGTCGGGCATCGTGGTCTTGCCCAGGATGACCGCCCCCGCCTCCCTCAGCCTGGCGACCGCCGTGGCATCCCGCTCCGGGACGTGCCCGGCCGTGGCCCGGCTGCCGTAGGTGGTCCGCAGCCCGGCGGTCGCGACCTGGTCCTTGACCAGGACCGGCACACCGTGCAGCGGTCCCGACAGCTCACCGCGGGCCGCGTACGCCAGGTCGAGGGCGTCGGCCTCGTCGAGGGCCGTCGCCGAGACAGTGATCACGGAGTTCAGTGCCGGTCCGTCCACGTCGAGAGCGGCGATCCGGTCGAGGTAGGCCTGCACCACCTCCCGGACCGTTGACTTGCCCTCCCGGTAGGCCGACTGGACGGTGTCGATGGTGGCTTCTTCGATGTTCCAGCTCAGGCTCACGGGAGATCCTCACGATCAGGGGGTCGCCCGGCGCACGGCCGCTGGACACGGTCCGGAACGCCGGATGCTGGGGCCACCGTACTGTGACCTGCCTCGCACGACAACGACCGGACGGCGTCCGCCGGACCGGGATCGTCATCGCGGGGTCGTCAGCGGGAGAGCGGCGCCCTCTCGTCGCGGCGCTCGCGGCGGGCCCGGCGTCGCGCGCGGATCCTGTGGCCGAGCAGCAGGAGGAGCACAGCGACGACGACCGGCGCGACCACCCACGGCTGCTCCAGCCACGCCCAGACGACCGCCATGCCCACGGTGCCGTAGATGATGCCCCAGATGAGGGTGCCCACGAGCATCGCGGGGATCCAGCGGCGCAGGGGCATGCCCGTGACGGCCGTGGTGAGGATGACGGCGGTCTGCAGACCCACGGTGAGGAAGCAGGCCGGGACGGCCAGGACGCCCCAGCGGTGCACGAGCCGCTGGGCCCGCCGGTAGACGGCGGTGTCCATGAGCTCGCGGACGCGGTCGGAGCGCCGGCTCCCGCCGGTGGCGGCGGCGCGGCCCAGGGCGAAGATGGTGGTGGTCCGCACGACGGCCCCGGCCCAGAAGAACAGAATCGCGGCCCCGAGGGGGAGGGACTCCAGCCAGGCCTGCACCCGTCCAGTCTAGGGAGCGGGCCTGACAACCGCTGACGACAGGGTGTCACTCCGGGACGAGGTGTGCTCGCCCGGGCGCCGCGGATCCGGCCGGCAGAGGGTCTCCTCCAGCTCTGACGTGCCGCCCGGAGGTACTCTCGCCGTACGGCCGGCCCGCCCCGGGGGCCGGAGCCCCGACCGAGGAGGACGCATGAGCGTGGAGATCGACGAGCGCGGGACCGTGACCGCCAACGGGCGCCCCGTGGACTACGCGACGGCCTACGCCTGGTGCGTCGACTCGCCCGAGACGATCACCGAGCTCGTCCACGACACGAAGGCGTTCGCCACGGTGATCGCCGCCGCCGAGCACGCCGGTCCCGAGGAGCAGGCCGAGGCCGTCCGGCAGGCCTTCGCCGCCGGGACGCCCCGGGAGCCCGGCGCCTCCTGGACCGAGGCGGCGTCGGCGGAGCCGATGACCGAGGAGCCGGCCGCCGAGGAGCCCACGACCGAGGAGCCGTTGACCCAGGAGCCGCCGCTTACCGGAGGGCCTGCCGCCGAGGAGCCGGTCACCGAGGAGCCGACCGCGGGCTGAGACCGCGGGATCAGCCCCGCACCAGGTTGACGGCCAGGGCGAGCATCACCACGCCGATCACCAGGTCCACCACCCGCCAGGTGCGCGGGCTGCTGAGCACCCCGGACAGCGCCCGGGCGCCGTAGCCCAGGGCGGAGAACCACACCACGCTGCCCACCACGGCGCCTCCGGCGAAGATCCACCGGGCGTCGGTTCCGTGCTGGTTGGCGAGGCTGCCCAGCAGCACCACGGTGTCGAGGTAGACGTGGGGGTTCAGGTAGGTCAGGGCCAGGGTGGTGGCGATGACCGATCCGCGGGAGCGCGGGGCCTCGGCGGTCAAGGAGGACGGCTTCAGGGCCGAGGCGAAGGACCGCACGGCCCACCACGTCAGGTAGGCGGCCCCGCCCCACCGCAGCACGTCCAGGGCCTCCGGGAACCGGGAGACCAGCGCCCCGATCCCGGCCGTGCCGCCGAGGATCAGCACCGCGTCGCTGACCGCGCACAGCGCCACCACCACGCCCACGTGCTCGCGGCGGATGCCCTGCCGCAGCACGAACGCGTTCTGCGCGCCGAGGGCGACGATCAGCGCCAGTCCGCTCATCAGCCCGGTACCCCAGATGCTCCACATGGCCTCGACGGTAGCCAGCTCCTGAGATACAGACAAACGAAAGAATTGATGGGTACGTTAGTTTTGCTTCATGAACTTCGAGCATCTGCGCGCCCTGACCGCGATCGTCGACGAGGGCACCTTCGAGGCCGCCGCGGACGCCCTGGGGATCACACCGTCGGCCGTCAGCCAGCGGATCAAGGCCCTGGAGGCCTCCGTGGGCCAGGTCGTGGTGCGCCGTGGCGCGCCCTGCACTCCCACCGAGGCCGGGGCCGTGCTGCTGCGCACCGCACGCCAGGTGCAGGTCCTCGAGGCGGAGGCCCTGCACTCCCTCGGCCACGGGATCTCCTCCCGGACGGTGACCCCGGTGGCCGTCAACGCCGACTCCCTGGCCACCTGGTTCGTGCCCGTCCTGCAGGAGGCCGCCGATTGGTCGGACACCACCCTGGACCTGCACGTGGAGGACCAGGACCACAGCAGCCGGCTCCTGCGCCAGGGGGACGTCATCGGCGCCGTCACCGGCGACCCCGCCCCCGTGAGCGGGTGCCGGCTCGAGCGGCTGGGCTTCATGCGCTACGTCCCGGTCGCCACCCCCGCCCTGCGCCGGCGGTTCACCACCGAGGCCGGCGTCGACTGGGCGGACATGCCGGTGCTCCGGTTCAACGCCAAGGACGACCTGCAGCTGCGCGCGCTGCGCGCCCGCGGCGTCGACCGGTCCCCGCCCACCCACACCGTCCCGTCCGCCGAGGGCTTCCTCGCCGCCGTCCGGGCCGGCCTGGGCTGGGGCATGCTCCCGGAGCTGCAGCTGGGCACGGACCTCGCCGACGGGTCCCTGGCCCTGCTCGAGGACCACGCGCACCACGACGTCGCCCTCTACTGGCAGAGCTGGGCGCTGGACTCCGAGCGGCTGCACCGCATCACCGAGTGCGTCCGCCGGGTCGCCCGGGAGCACCTGCGCGCTACGGACCAGGACGGGCCTGGGGCCGGCCCGCCGGCGTAGGGGCCACAGTCGGTCAGTGCGCTCGTGGTGCGGGTGAGGGGCCGGTGCTCGACCGCCTGTTGAGCGGACGGCCCGCGGACTAGTGTGAAGTGCGTCTCGTTGCAGCCTGCCCAGGAGTCCTGATGTCCTCTCGAGAACTTTCCGTGTCGCGTCGTACGGTGCTCGGCGGTCTCGCCGCTGCGGGTGCTGTTCCGCTGCTCGCCCCGGCCCCCGTGGCTGCGGCGGCGGCCGGCACGCCGTTGCGTTCCGATGCACGGACCAAGATAGTCCTCCTGGGCACCAGCGGTGGTCCGGGCTGGGGCGCCACCGAGCCGCCGCGCACGGGCATCGCCAGCGCGCTGGTCGTCGGTGACCGCTACTACCTCGTGGACACCGGCGAGGGCGTCGGATTCCGGCTCATGGACGCCGAGCTCGGGAACTGGCAGGCCAGGGCCGCGCTGAGCGATCTGCGCGCGATCTTCCTCACCCACCTGCACTCGGACCACATCAACGACCTGTCGAACATCCTCAGCCTGGGCGCCTACAACGGTCTGGTGGCCGCGGACCGACCTGTCCCGGTGTGGGTCCCCGGCAACCGCGGGATCCTGCCGCCGAAGACCGGCACCCATCCGATGCCGCCCATCACCGCCCCCGAGAACCCCACCCCGGGCACCGCGGAGATGGTCGGGCTGCTCGTGCGTGCCTTCGCCACGGACTTCAACGATCGCGCCATCGACGGCGGCATGCCTGCTCCGCAGGACATGTTCGCCGGTCACGACATCCCGCTGCCGGAGCGTCTCGCCGACGACCCGAACGGCGATCCGCACCCGCGGATGAAGCCGGTGGTCTTCTACGAGGACGACCGGGTGAAGGTCTCCGCGACCCTGGTCCAGCATGCTCCGGTCTTCCCCTCCTTCGCCTTCCGCTTCGACACCGAGGACGGCAGCGTCGTCTTCTCCGGCGACACCGGACCCAGCGAGAACCTCGTCCGGATGGCACGGGGCGCGGATGTGCTGGTGCACGAGGTGATCGCCACCGAATGGGCGGCCCAGCGCTATCCGGAACCTCGCAGCCCCGAGGACGAGGCGGCTTTCCAGCACCTCATCAAGTCCCACACCCCTGTCGAAGAGGTGGGCGCCATCGCGGAGAAGGCCGGCGTTCCGACGCTCGTGCTCAACCACTTCGTGCCGGGCAGCTGGCCGCTCGAGAAGTGGCAGGCGGCGCAGCAGGGGTACAGCGGTCGGCTGATCGTCGGGGCCGACCTGGACGAGATCGGTCTGTAGCCGCCTCCCACGCGTTCCTCCAGGCGCTCCTGGTACTCCCGGACCGGTCTTTTCGTGCTGCGCCCCGGCCTCGACCTCCTCGGTCCCGCCGGGCCGTACGCCCGTTGCCCCGGGAACCTGCTCCGGGAGATCAGCGTTCCATGAGGGCGAAGACTCCCCAGCCGAGGTGCTCACGCGTGGAGCGCGCGTAGCGGGCGGGCTCCGTGGTGAGTTCTTCGCGTACCTCGGTGGCCAGATCGTCGTCCGGGTTCTGGTCGAGCCAGCGGCGCAGGTTGAGCCACTGGGCGGCGGCGTAGCGGTCCCAGCTGTCCTGGTCGGCCAGCACCATCTCCACGACGTCGTATCCGAGCGCCTGGAACTGCTCGATCAGTTCCGGGAGGAGCAGGAAGTCGGCGATGCCGGTGGCGTGGCATGCCTGGGCGGTCTCCTCGTCCGGAGGGAGCCGCCGCCAGTAGGGCTCGCCGATCAGCATCAGTCCTCCGGGGCGGAGGCTGCGGTCGAGCAGCTCGGCGGTTCCGGCGACGCCGTTGCCGATCCACGTGGCGCCGATACAGGCGGCGAGGTCGACCGGCTGGTCCGCGACATGGCCGGCGGCGTCACCGTGGACGAACTCGACCCGGTCCGCGACGCCGAGTTCGACGGCGCGGGCCCGGGCCTGCTCGGTGAAGACCGTGCTGATGTCCACCCCGGTGCCCGTGAAACCCAGGTCACGCGCCCAGGTGCACAGCATCTCGCCCGAACCGCTGGCCAGGTCGAGCATCCGTGTCCCGGGGTCGAGACGGAGCGCCTCGCCCAGGGCCGCGAGCTTGCCCGCGGTCAGCGGGTTGTGGATCCGGTGGGTGCTCTCGCGGATGGTGAAGATGCGGGGAAGGTCCATCATCAGATTCTTCTCCGTCCTGCCGTGCGAAAGGAAGAGCAGTGAGGCTGCCGCCCCGCCTGCTGACATCCGATCCGGCTACAGCACCCTTCCGCCTCACATGTGACCGGTGTCCGGACACCGTGCCGCGGCGCGGACGGTGGGTCCGGGTCACTGCCCGGAGAGGAACGCCCGTAGCTGCTGCGCCAGGAACGCGTGATCGTCGCGCTGCGGCAATCCGGACACCCCGACGGTGCCGATGACGGTCCCGGACTCGCGCAGCTTGATGGGAAACACTCCTCCATTGGCCGCGTAGCGGTGGGACGGCAGACGCGAGTCGTCTTCGAAGTTCCGTCCCAGGGCACGAAATTGCTCGCCGACTCCCATGGAGCTGCGCTCGAAGTGGGTGACTACGGCCGCCTTGCGCTCCAGCCACGAGTCGTTGTCCGGGGTGGCCCCAGGCAGGGCCGTGTGGAACACCCGTTGGGCGCCCAAGGTGATGCCGATGACCAGGGGGAGGCCCTGTTCGACGGCCGCCCTGCGCAGTGCGTTGCCCAGACGCCAGGCGTCCTCCCGGTCGAAGGTGGTGAACTGAAGCTCGTGCTCGTCGGCCTGGATCTGTTCCAGGTAGGCGCGGTCGGTGGACATTCAGGCCTCGCTCGAGACGGTCCACAGATTGAGCCCGCCGTCGAGAGCGTGCTCCTCGATGCGGGACAACTCCTCGGTGGTGAAATCCGCGCCCTGCAGCCCCTGGACGGTGTCGTCGAGCTGCTCGGGCCTGCTCGCACCGACCAGCACGGAGGAGATCCGGGGGTCTTTCAGGACCCAGGCGACAGCCATCTGCGCCAACGACTGCCCTCGTTCTTCGGCGATACGGGCCAGCGCGCGGACGTGGCCGAGGTTCTCCTCGGAGAGCATGCCGTCCTTGAGGGTCTTGCCCTGGGTCGCCCGGGACCCGGCGGGTACGCCGTTGAGGTACTTGCCGGTGAGGAGGCCCTGGGCCAGGACGGAGAAGGCGATGCACCCGGTGCCTTCGCCGGCCAGGACGTCGAGAAGGGTGGGGTCGCCGTGCTCGACCCATCGGTTCAGCAGGGAGTAGGAGGGCTGGTGGATCAGCAGAGGGGTACCCAGGTCGCGCAGTGCGGTGGCGATCTCCTGGGTGCGCGCGGGGGAGTAGGAGGAGACGCCGGCGTAGAGGGCCTTGCCTTGCCGGACCGCGGTGTCCAGGGCGGCGGCGGTCTCTTCCACGGGGGTTTCCGGGTCGAAGCGGTGGCTGTAGTAGATGTCCACGTAGTCCAGCCCGAGATTGTCGAGGGATCGCTCCAGGGCGGCCAGCAGGTGCTTGCGGGAGCTGCCGGTGCCGTAGGGGCCGGGGGAGAACGGGTAGCCGGATTTCGTGGAGATCACCAGCTCGTCGCGCAGGCCGTGGAAGTCCTGGGCCAGGAGCCGTCCGACGTTGCGTTCGGAAGCGCCGGCGGGCGGGCCGTAGCCATCAGCCAGGTCGAAGTGGGTGATGCCCAGGTCGAAAGCTCGGCGGACAATGGCGCGCTGCCGGTCCAGAGGCGTGTCGTCGCCGAAGTTGTGCCACATGCCCAGGGAGACGGCGGGCAGCTTCAGCCCGCTGTTGCCGACCCGGCGGTAGTGCATCGTGTCGTAGCGGGTGGGGCTCGGGGTGTAGTGGCTGGTGGTGTTCTGCACGGGTGTGTCCTTGTTGTCGTGGTGGGCGGTGAGGGTCCGCGGTTCTCAGGGGGTGGTGGTGGACGGTGAGGGCATCAGTGCTGCCAGCAGCTCCAGTTGTGTCGGGTCCTCGAGGGCGGATCCGACCGCGACGACATCGGCTCCGGCCTCGAGGTACTCCCGGGCATTGTGCGCGTTGATGCCGCCGGTGGCGACGATCTTGATCTGGGGGAAAGGGCCGCGCATCCCGTGGAACCAGGAGGTTCCGAGGCTGATGGCGGGGAAGGCCTTGACCCAGAGCATGCCGTAATCGGCGGCGCGCTGGATCTCCGATGCGGTGGCGACTCCGGGAAGGTGAGCCAATCCTGCTGCGATGCTGGCCTGGGCTACGGCGAGGTCCAGGCCCGGCGCCACGGTGAAGCCCGCCCCGGCCGCGACAGCCTGTTCCAGGTGCTCCAGGCTCACGACGGTGCCCGCACCCACCACACGCCCGTGGTCGCGCCCGGCGGCGACGGTCTCGGCCAGGGCTTCGACGGCCGCAGGCGACTGGACCGGGACCTCCACGCAGCCGATGCCGAGTTCCCAGGCGCGGGTGGCCAGCTCGACGGTGCGCTCGGGCGTGTAGCCGCGCAGGATGGCCATGACCGATGTGCGGGCGAAAGTACTGTCGAAAAGGTCGTCTACGGACGCCATCCCAACTCCTTCGAGATCGTGGTGGTGGTGGTTCTCAAGGCCGGCAGCAGGTCCACGAGGTCGTCCATGGTGGCCCGCGCTTTCAGGGCGGTGATCGACACCGCCCCGGTGACCTGGCCGGTGGCGTCGCGCAGTGGCATGGCGACACAGTGCAGGAAGTCTTCGTACTCGCCGTCGTCCACCGCGTAGCCCCGTTCCACGACCTGGGCCAGCTGCTCCAGGAACTGCTCGCGCGAGGTGATCGTCGTGGCGGTGTAGCGGGAGAAGTCGACGCTGCTGAGCACGTGCTCCACGAACTCCGGGGTCTGGTAGGCCAGGATGGCTTTGCCGACCCCGGAGGTGTGGATGGTGACCGGGTGGCCGATCTGGGAGTACAGCCGCACCATGCCGGGTTGCTCGATCTTGTCGGCGTAGACGATGGACCGGCCCTGCACGGCGGCCAGATGGACCGTGTGCCCGCACCGGCGCCCCAGTTCCTGCAGGTAGGGGTGAGCGATATTGGCCAGGTCGAACTGGTCCAGGGCGAGATTGGCCAGTCCCGCCAGGCGGTAGCCCACGCCGTAGCGCCCGTCCTCTCGTCGTCGCGTCAGTCCGCTTTCCGTGAGGGTCTGCAGAGTGCGCAAGGCCGTGGAGCGGTGGATGTCGAAGTGCGCGCCGACCTCGCTGGGCGTGCGGGGCTGGACACTGACGTACTCGAGGATCTCGATGGCCCGTTGAATGCTCTGTGACATGGCCTCACTACACCAGATCGAAGTCGTGGACGCTGGAGAGGGCCCGGGCGGCCAGGGTGTGGCCCAGTGCCAGCCGGGCCGTGGGCTGCTCGCCGGTGAGCACCCCGGAAAGGTACCCGGCGGCGAAGGCATCGCCGGCGCCGACCACCTCCACGACATCGACGGTGTGAGCGGGCACGAACACGGACCCGACGGCCGAGACGTCCGTGGCACCCACTGCTCCGTCCTTGACCACCAGGTGCTGCGGCGCCCCGAGGAGTTCGTAGAGCGCCTCCGAGTCACCGGTGCCCCACAGCGTCTCGGCCTCGTCCCGGCCGACGAAGACGAGATCGGCCTGCCGAGCGCACTCGGCGAGCACCGGTGCCGCCTCCTCCGCCGACCACAACCCCGGTCGATGATTGACGTCGAAGGACACAAGGGTGCCGTGGTCCCGGGCGGCGGGGAAAGCGGCGTTGAGCAGGGCACGGCAGCTCGCAGAGAGCCCAGCAGTGATGCCCGACAGGTGCAGCACCGGCAGCTGCGCCCACTTGACGTCGTGCAGGACGGAGGGCCCCATCGTCGAGGCGGCCGAGCCGGAACGGTAGTAGTAGACCGTGGTGGCGCTCTGGCCGGGATCCTTGAAGTACACTCCCGTCGGCGCGCTGGGGTCCAAGCCGACGAGCGAGATGTCGACCCCGTGCGTCTGCATCTGCCGCAGCAGGCGCCGGCCCAGGGGGTCGTCGCCCACACGGCTCAACCAGGCGGTGCGGTGACCCGCACCGGACAGATAGAGAGCCACGGTGGATTCCGCGCCCCCGGCGGAGAGAACAAAACTCTCCGCGCTCTCGAGGGGTTCAGCGGCGGCCGGTGCGACGAGGGCCATCGTCTCGCCCAGGCACAGGACGGCGGGGCCGTCACCGGACGGATTCAGGGACTCGGGCACGGAGTTTCCTCGCTTTCGAGGTGGAACGGAGCCACGGCAGCAGCACAGCGCCGAGACTGAGGAGGAGGAGACCGACGGCGATGGGACTGGTGAGCACAGTCCCGAAGCCGTCGATGACGAGGGCCCGCCGCAGGTTGCTCTCGGCCAGGGGGCCGAGGATCAGACCCAGCACCATGGGGCCGGCGGGAAAACCGAACCGGCGCATGAGCAGGCCGATGAGGCCGAAGCACAGCATGAGGACCACATCGAAGACGCTGCTCTGCACCGCGTAGGTGCCCACGATGCAGAAGGCGATGATGATCGCCGTCAGGTACTGCTGCGGCAGGGCGAGCAGCTTCACCACGCCCTGCATCCGGACCAGGGCCAGGGCCATGGCCATGAACGTGGCGAACACCATGATGGTGGCCAGGCTGTAGACGAGATCTGGGGACTCCACGAACAGGGCGGGGCCGGGCTGGAGTCCCCAGATGATCATGGAGCCGATCATCACGGCCATCACGGAATCCCCGGGCACACCGAGGGCCAGTGTGGTGGTGACGGACCCGCCCATGGTCGCCGTGCTCGCGCTGTCGGCCGCTGCCAGGCCCTCGAGCGAGCCGTGCCCGAACTTCTCCGGGTGCCTGGAGGCACGTTTGGCCTGCGCCCAGGCGATGACGCCTGCGATGTCCCCGCCGGCGGCGGGAACCACACCCACTACGGCACCGACCCCGGTGCCGATGGCGGAGGGCTTGAGCAGCTCCCGTTGTTGCGCCCGGGTGGGCCACCACGCTCCCAGCTGCGTGATGGGCGCAGGGTTGTTCTTCTTGCGCCTTTCGGCCAGCTGGTTGAAGAGCTCCGCGATCCCGAACAGACCGATGATCGCTGCGATGAACGGGATGCCGGAACTGAGCTCCGAGAACCCGAAGGTGAAACGGGTGTCGCCGGTGATGGGATCGCGTCCGACGGTGCCCAGCAGAAGGCCTGCCGCCCCTGCGACGAGGCCCCTCAGGACGTTGCTGCCCGAGACCCCGACCATCATGGTCAGGCCGAAGACGACGAGCGCGAACATCTCGGCCGGGCCGAACCGCAGGGCCACCGACGCCAGGGGTTGGGCCGCGAGCACGAGGATGAGGATCCCCGCCAACGAGCCCACCGCGGAGACCAGCGCGGAACTGGTCAGCGCGATGCCCGCCTTGCCCTGTTTCGCCAGCGGATACCCGTCAAAGGTGGAAGCAATGGAGGCCGGGGTGCCCGGGGTGTTCACCAGGATCGCAGGCACTCGGTCCCCGAACTGGGCTGCCACATAGATGGACAGCAGCACGGCCAGGCCCTGGAGAGGCTCCAGCGTCAGGGTGAACCCTGCGGCCAGAGCAACGGCCATCGTCGCCGTGATGCCCGGGACAGCACCGACCAGCGTGCCGAGGAGCACCCCGATCAGCAGGCACAGTCCGATGGTCGGATCCAGGAGGGCGGTCACACCCTCGACCACGGCGTTCACAGCGGCACCCGCAGCAGCAGACCGAACAACCCGTACAGCACCATTGCGGTCAGCGCCGGGAACACCACCAACGCCTTGATCCCCCGCCCGCCGGTGACGAACAGCAAGACGGACAGGAACACGACTGTGACCGGCAGGAAGTGGAAGAACTGCCAGCCGATGCCGTACAGGACGATCGCTGCGACGACGGCCCCCAACCGCCCCAGACCGTGGGCGCTGACTCGCTCCTGGGGCAGGGGATCAGGCCGTCGCAGGGCGACGACCGCGATGGCCACGGCCCCGGCGACGAGCAGGCCGCCCAGCACCGTCGGCCACCATCCCGGACCGACGGATCCATCCACACTCGCAAGCTCCAGGGCGGTGGCCGACCATACCGCCGTGCCACCGAGCAAGGCCACGGCCAGGGCCACGAGGAGGCCGCGTCCGTTGCTCCTCCCGGGCCTCAGCGCCGGCTCCACCGCGGAACGGTCGGTGACAGCCGAGGAACCGGTGTCGGCCACCCCGTCCGGCGCGCTCAGCACCGGCACGTCCTTCACGACCCGGCTCCGACCAGCTCGGCGAAGCGGCTGCTCTCGGCGTTGACGAATTCCTCCGTCTCGGACGCGGAGCGGTGAAGCGGGATGTTGCCGCCCTTCTCGATGAAGGAGACATAGGCCTCGGAAGCGACCGCCTTCTCCAAGGACTCCTCCAAGGTACCGGCGACTTCCGCGTCGAGTCCGGCCGGTGCCGCGACCGTGGCCCAGCTTCCGATCACCACGTCGTGCCCCTGCTCGGAGGCCGTCGGCACATCGGGAAGGGCCGGCGCGCGATCTTCGGTGAAGACCGCCAGCACGCGCAGACGGCCGTCCTCGTGGGCGGGCGCCGTTTCGCCGATGCCGGCCACGACCGCGTCCACCTGTCCACCTGTCGCGGCCGTCACGGCCGGGGCGCCCCCGTCGAAGGGGACGTTCTTGAACTCCACGCCTGCGGCGTTGCCCAGCTCGGTGGCGCCCAGTTCCCAGATGGACCCGGGTCCGGCGTTGGACACCGCCACGCTGCCCGGGACCTCTTCGGCCGCGCGGACCAGGTCCTCCAGGGTGCGGAAGGGGCTGTCGGCCGGGACCGCGATGGTTCCGGGCTGCGAGTTCGCCTGACCGAGGAAGTCGTAGTCGGCAGGGTCGATCTCGTAGTCCTGGTGTCCCAGCAGGCTGACCTCCACCGGGAGGACCGCGATGGTGTAGCCATCGGCGGCCTGGGCTGCGAGGTGCTCCATGCCAACGCTTCCGGCGCCGCCGGGCCGGTTCTCCACGACGATGGAAACACCGAGGTCCTTCTCCATCTCGGTAGCCAAGGTGCGAGCTGTCAGATCGGTCGCGCCCCCGGCGGAGGTGGGCGTCATGAAGGTGATCGTCTCGGAAGGGAACTCACCACCGGCGGCAGAAGCGCCGCCGCGGTCAGCGCATGCACTCAGAACCAGCACGCCGGTCAGCGCGGTAGCCACGGTGATGCTGCGCCGGCGTCGGGTCGTCGATCGTGGGGACATCGTCGTCCTCTTTCCTTTATGTTGCGTATATCGCAACAACGCTGTGTATGTTGCACAACAGTAGAGCGAGAGGTGCGCCTGTGACAAGAGTCACCACAGATGTGTCGGGAACGAGTGGCATCGCATGGGGGAGCCACGCGGCCAGCAGCTAAATCCTCGATCGACGACATGGTTCGGCCTGATACAGACCGGGGGCCGGGGCTTGACCGCCGGCGCGCATGCGGCACGTCGTTCCCGAACCGTCCCGGTGCCGCCGGGCCGGTCATGCCGGCGGGGTGCCGCGCGTCCTCTTGGTCGAACGCCAAGTGGGGGTGCTGCCCGCGAGATGCCGGCATCACGGGGTGTCCCCCTGTGCCTGCTGCTCAGCGGCAGGCCGGTGAGTCCTGTGCTGCCCCCGGTGCCGCGGCGTCGACCGTCACTCGCAGGCCAGGCCCTCGGCCCCGCCCCGGTCCAGCTCCGGCCGGTAGCCGGGCTGGTCCGAGCGCAGGGGCGCCGCACCCGCGGCGCGGACCGCGGCGCAGTCGGCGTAGTGGACCTCCTCCGCCGGTGACGGCCCCGCGGCGGTGTTCCCGGCGGGCGGGACGTCGGTGGGCACGTCCTGGTCCGGGCACCCGGCCAGCACGTCCGCCATGGCGTCCCGCTCGGGAGCCGTCACGAACAGTTCGTAGCGGGTCTTGACCGCGATCTGGGTGGCCACGTACTCGCACCGGAAGGACTCGTTCGGCGGCAGCCACCCGGCGGCGTCGGAGGCGGACTTCTCCCCGTTGGTCGGCCCGTCCACGGCCCGCAGGTTGAGCGGGTCGTTGGCCAGGGCCGTGCGCTCGTCCCGGGTGAGCCGGTCGGCCCCGGAGATCCACGCGTTCTTCAGCGCCACCACGTGGTCGATCTGCACGTCGGCGGAGGTCAGTGGTCCGCGGACGAACTCGATCGTCCGCCCGGTGTAGGGGTCCTCGAGCGTCCCGGAGAGGACCCTGCACCCGTCGTCGTGGAGGACGTCACCGGTCAGGTCCCGGGCCAGGACGTCGTTGCGGGCGTCGCAGCCGTTGCCGTCGGGATCGGCCCAGTCCCCGAACTGGGCGAGCCGGTCGTAGTCCTCCCCGCCGCCGGCGTTCTCGACCGGCAGGTCCGCGAGCGCCCGGGCGGCGGGGGAGGTGGCCTCCACGGCCTGCGGCGTGCAGCCGGTCAGGACGCCCAGGGCGACCGCGAGCGGGACGAGCAGCGTCCGCCGGGCACGGGTCTGCGGTGGCTCGAACCTGCGCACGGTGTTCCCTCCGCTCCGGCCGGTGGTGTCGGGACCCCTATTCTCGCAGGTCAGCCGTTCGGGGTAGATTGCGGCACCGGAGGAAGGCAGACATGAGACGGTGCTTCGCCGCGGCCCGCGTGCTGATGGGCCTGGCCCTGGTCGTGGCCGTGGCCGGGCGGCTGCAGGCGTACCTGCGGTTCTGGATCGAGCGCGGGGACCGGGCCATCGCGGTCGACGTCGCCAACTTCTTCAGCTACTTCACCATCCAGACGTCGCTGTTCCACGCCGTGGTGTTCGGGTTCGGTGCGTGGTCGCTGCTCGCCCGGCGGGGCGCCGACCCGCCGTGGTTCGGGGCCCTGCGCGCCGCGGCCACGACGTACACCGTCACCACCGGGGTGGTCTACAACGCGCTGCTGCGCGCTCTGCCGCAGGAGGCGGCCCTGGAGCAGCCGTGGGCCAACGAGGTCCTGCACACGATCGTCCCGGTCTACGCGCTGCTGGACTGGCTGCTCGCCCCGGGGCGAAGCCGGATCCGGTGGCGGACGGTCGCCGGGATCGTGGTCTATCCGGTGCTGTGGGCCGTCTACACGCTGGTGCGGGCGCCGTTCGTGCTGGACGAGAGCACCGGCAACCCCTGGTGGTACCCCTATCCGTTCCTGGACCCGCACGAGGCGGCCGGCGGCTACGGGTCCGTGGCGGTGTGGATCGCGGTGCTCGCGGTGGCGATCACGGCGACGGCCTCGGTCCTCGTCGGGTTCTCCCGGCTCCGCACCAGGGCTCCCGCCGACGACGACGGGGCCGAGCGCCGCCGGTGACCGACCGGGCCGCGCAGGGGCCGCCCGGTACGGCCCGGGCGGCCCCTGGAGCGCCGTCGTCAGGACAGGGCGCCGGAACGGGTCGTCAGGACCGGTCCTCGAGGGCCGCCACCGCGAGGTCCGGGTGGTCGGAGAGGAGTCCGTCCATGCCGGCCTCCACGAAGGCCCTGATCTCCCCCGCCAGGTCGCCGTGCGCCCGCGGATCGGCGCCGGCGCGGTGCTCGGCGGGGAGGAAGAAGTTCTCCGCCCGGAAAGTCCAGCCGTGGACCTCGAGACCCGCGGCGTGGGCGTCGGCGATCACGGCCGTCGGCTCGCCGAGGGTGTCGTCGGCCTTCCGCGGGATCATGACGTCCTTGCAGGCGCCGAGGATGTCGGCGTAGGACGCGATCTCCTCGAGGCCCTCCGCCGTCGTGAGGTCCGCGTAGCCGCGCGGATCGCCGGCGGTAGCGAGGTCGAACGGCGCGCCCGAGCAGTCGACCAGCTGGGCGAGGCGCACGTCGGTCATCCCGTCGAGCTCGCGCAGGTTGGCCGTCTCGAAGCTCTGGAGGACGACCGGGTCCGCCTCGTCGCCGTGACCCTTGGCCTCGAGCACCTGGACCGTCCTCTCCTCCAGGGACAGGCCGATCGAGTCGAAGTACGTGGGGTGCTTGAGCTCGGGCGCGATCCCCACCGGCTCGCCGTCGCAGGTGCGCGAGCGGCGGGCGAGGTCCACGACCTCCTCGAACGTCGGGATCGGGTACAGGCCGTCGAAGGCGGTGCTGCCCGGGCGCAGCTCCGGGATGCGCTCCTCCGCGCGCAGGGTGCGCAGCTCGGCCAGCGTGAAGTCCTCGGTGAACCAGCCGGTGACCTCGGTGCCGTCGACCACCTTGGTGGTGCGCCGCTCGGCGAACTCCGGGCGGTCCTCGACGTCCGTGGTGCCGCCGATCTCGTTCTCGTGCCGCGCCACGAGCTCGCCGTCCTTCGTGGGGACGAGGTCGGGCTCGACGACGTCGGCGCACTGCGTGATGGCCAGCTGGTAGGAGGCCAGCGTGTGCTCGGGGCGGTAGCCGGAGGCGCCGCGGTGACCGATCACCTCGGGGCCCGTCCCGGCCGCGGGCTCGAGGCGCTCGCGGTCCAGCACGATGAGCTCGGTGTCGTCCGGGGTGCCCGGGACGCGGGCGTCGTTGCCCGGGTAGTTGTTGTCGTTGCCGACCAGCAGGCGGCCGTCCCGCAGCTGCAGGACCACCTCGACCGACTGCTGGGGGAAGGAGAACTGCGCGCCCACGCCGTAGGCGCCGGGGGAGGTCCCGGTGCCGATGCCGGCCGGGTTGTCGATGGCCAGCAGATCGGCCACCAGCTCCTT
Source organism: Kocuria sp. CCUG 69068 (assembly GCF_020833785.1). Lineage (NCBI taxonomy): Bacteria > Bacillati > Actinomycetota > Actinomycetes > Micrococcales > Micrococcaceae > Kocuria > Kocuria sp. CCUG 69068. The sequence continues at coordinate 1,988 of NZ_PDDL01000039.1, read as the reverse complement.
CTCGAGGCGACCCGAGTCCTCCGTGCGGCGGAGGTCGACGGCGTAGACGCGCTTGGTGACCGCCGCGGGGCCGTCGAGGTCGTCGCGCTCGAGGACCAGGAGCCGGTTCTGACCCGTCAGGAACGCGTCGCCCACGAGGTTGGCGTCGGTGTCCGTCTCGTAGTCCCACGTGCGGCCGGTGTACTCCCGCGTCCTCGTGTCGAACTCCAGGACCAGCCGGCGGCGCGGATCGTCGTCGTCGGCGAGGGCGCCCTCCAGGATCGGGTAGAGGTAGCGGCCGTTCCGCGAGCCCGCCATGGCCTCGAAGCCCTTGCTGGCGCCGACGGCGGGCCGCTCCCCGTCCTCGAGGTAGGGGCTCTGCGGCGACTCGAGCGTGCCCGTCCCGCCGTCGCGGACGTCGGCCAGCGGCACGGGCTCCTCGAGCACCACGCCCTCGGCGTCCACGTGCAGCAGGAAGGGCCCGAACTCCTCGCCGATCCAGAAGGTGCCGTCCGGCTGGCGGACCACGGACTCGACGTCGAAGTCGTTGCCGGTCAGCAGCCGCTCCTCGGTGTCCTCGTGCACCACGGGGAAGGGGATGCGGTGGTGCGGGTCCCGCAGCGACACGTGGTCCTGGACCTCGATCTCGCCGCTCCCGCCCTCGGCGGTCTCCCACTGCGGGGCGATGCGGTAGAGCCGCAGCAGGAAGTCGGCGGAGTTCTCCTGGTTGCCGAAGCCGTTGTCCGGCATAGCCCAGAACGTGCCGTCGCCGTTGTCGACCATGGCGGAGAAGCCGGGGATGACCTGTCCGTCGAATGGGCCGGTGCGGCCGTTCGCCGGCGTGGCCGCCGCCCCGGAGGGCGGGCCCTCGGCGAGGTGGTCGGCGGAGAGGGTGGCGCGCTGCTCGAGCACGGGCGCGCCGGCGGGCCCGCGGCCCGGATCGCCGTTGTGGGCGAGCGCCCCCGGCGTGGAGGTGAGGAGGACGGCCGCGGCCAGTGCGGCGGCTGCTGGGACTCTGCGCATGCGCCGAGCGTAGGACCGGGGCGTGGCCGGCCGGTGGCATCCGGGGAACATGTCGGCGAACGACGCCGCGCCGCTCGTTCACCCACCGGGCGTCCGCCCACCGCGCTCCGGCCTGCGGCTCCGCTCCGGATCCGGGCACGGCGGGCGGCACGCCGGCGCGGTCCGGGTCAGAGCCGCGGCACGCACGGCCCGGCGCCCAGCTTCGCCAGGCCGGCCCGGTCCCCGGCCGAGAGCACCGTGGCCCCGCCCGCCGGGTGCATCATCTGGGTGGGGTCGTCGACGTGGGCGAGCCCCACCACGTGCGCCAGCTCGTGGATGATGGTCGCGCGGACGTGGGCCGCTCCGTCCGGGTGCTCCAGCACCGGCGCCAGACCGGGGGCGTCGAGGGCGGCCTGACCGGTGACGTAGGCGAACGGCCCCCCGGGCGCCTGCCGGGCCGTGCTGCCGCCGAGGCCCACCACGTTGCCGGCCAGCCCCGGCACCTCGGTCTCGTCGGACCACGCGATGAGCACGGGCGCCCACTGCCGGCCGTACCGGTCCGGCTGATAGGGCGCGCGCTGCTCGGCGGGCGCCTCCGTCGTCGTCCCCGCGGGGACGAACCGCAGACCGGTGGCCGCGGAGATCTCGGCGACCGCCTCCTCGACGAGCTGCCGGCCGCCCGGCGGGGCGCCGTCCGGGCGCACGACGTAGTGCACCGGACTGCACGGGTCGTAGGCGACCATCGGCTGGGCGGGGTCCGGGGAGTCCATGAAGCGGTGGCCCCCGACGTCCTCGACCACCGGGGGCGCCCCCAGCGGCGCCGGTGCTGCCCCGACCCCGGGCGGGGGCGCCGACGCGTTCGGCAGGTAGGGGCGGATGACCGGCAGCGCGTAGTCCTGGAGGAGCCCGGGCGTGAACCAGAGCATCAGCAGCACCACGACGCCCACGGCCGGGGTCGCCCGCCACGCCGTGCTGCGCCTCCGCGGCGCAGATCGGAAGAGCACACG
>NZ_PDDL01000038.1:0-29641 GCF_020833785.1 Kocuria sp. CCUG 69068 | reverse complement strand
GGCGGGTGCACCGGCCGGTCCGCCACGGCGGGCGGCCGGGTCGCGGCCTGGCCGGCCCGGAGGTAGGCCTCGAGGCCGTGGCGCTCCACCAGGTCCGCGCCCTGCCGGTAGGTCCCCGCCTGGCCGCGGCGCGAGGCCCAGGCCGTGGAGGGCACGCAGAGCGTCAGCGAGCGGAACCGCCCGGGCTCGGCGAGGGCGGCGTGCAGCAGCGTGGCCGCCCCCATGGACGGGCCGATCCCGTGGACCGGCTCACCGGGCGCCACGGCGTCCAGCAGGCGCAGCAGGTCCTCGGCCAGCCGGGGCCAGGTCCAGTCCGCGGCCACGGGCTCCGCGGCGGAGCCGCCGTGGCCCCGGGCGTCGTAGCGCACCGTCCGGTGCCCGCTCAGCTCGGCCGCCAGGTCCAGACCGCCCGCGGTGTTGGCGGCCCGGTCGGACAGCAGCCCGTGCAGCTGGACGGCAGGCGGGCCGGAGCCGGTCACGTCGTAGGTCAGGCGGCAGCGGGGGAGCTCGAGCGTCGGCATGCCGCCACGGTACGCGTAGATTGTGACCACCCGTGGACCGGACGCGTCCTCGGCGGCCGGCCCCCCGGCCCGACCAGGAGGTGCGCATGCGGCTGACCAGCATCACGCACGCCCGGCTGCCCGAGGGCCGCCTGTCCAGCTGCACCGTCCCCGCCGAGGGCGCCGGCCGGCCGCTGCCGGTGTCCTTCGACCAGGGCATGCACGTGGGAGCCGGTCCCCGCCCGGGGTCCTGGATGGCCGTGGCCGTGGAGCTTCCCGCGCCGGTGGACGCCGCGCACCTGGGCGAGGCCTGGGCGGGTGTCGTGCGGCGGCACCACACGCTGCGCACCGTCTTCTCCGCCGACGACGACGGCCGCGTCCGGCTGCACGAGATCGCCGACGCCGTGCGCCCCGTGTGGACCCGGCACGAGGTCGGCGCCGCCGGGACGCGGGCGGCCCTGCAGGCGGTGGCCGACGCCGCCTGCTCCCCGCTGGCCCGGCCCTCGCACCGGCTGTGCCTGATCGAGCCCGCGGCCGGGCCCGCCGTCGTCGTGCTCGCCGCCGACCACGCGCACGTGGACGCCTGGTCCCTGCCCCTGCTCGCCCGGGACCTGCTCGACGGGCTGGACGATCTCCGCGCCGGCCGCCCGGCCGGCGCGGGCCGGGCGCCCGCGGCGTCCTTCGCCGAGCACACGCGGGAGCTCGCCGCCCGTCCCCCGGCACCGCCGCACGTGGTGCGGCGCTGGGCGCGGATCCTCGCGGACGGCGACGGCGCCCTGCCCGTCTTCCCCCTGCCGCTGGGGGAGCCCGGCGCCCCGGCACCCGAGACGGTGACCACGCACGACGTCCTCGACGCCGAGGGCCTGGCCCGCCTGGAGGCGCGCGCCGACGGGCTGCACGTCCGGCTGCTGGTCCTGGTGGTCTCGGTGCTGACCCGGGCGACCGCCGAGCTGGCCGGCCGGCCCCTGCGCGCGGTCCTGCCCGTGCACAGCCGCACCGAGCCGCACTGGCGCGACGCCGTGGGCTGGTTCATCACCAACTCGGTGCTCGAGTGCTCGGACCCCGATCCGCAGGCCTGCCGCGCCGCCGTGCGCGAGACGCTGGAGCTGGGCTCGCACGCCCTGGAGCCGATCCTGCGGCCCCACGGCGGCATGCCCGTCCCGCCGGGGATGTTCATGCTGTCCTACCTCGACTACCGGCGGCTGCCCGCCACCCTGGCGCCGGAGCTGCGGGCGCAGCACATCTCCGCGTCGGCGCCGACCACCGGGGTGCAGGTGTGGTTCGTGGTGGGCGAGGGCGGCCTGCACCTGCGGGCGCGCTACCCGGGCACCGGGCAGGCCCGCTCGTCGGTGGAGGCGTGGCTGGGCGCCGTCGGCGCGGGGCTGCGCGCGCAGGCGCGCCCGGAACCGGACCGCGGATAGCCGCGGGCCCGGACGCCCCCGAGGGCCCGGTCCGGGTGCCCGTGCGCCCTGCCCCCGCCCCGGTCCGCCGACTATCCTGGTGGCAGCGGGCAGAAGGGGTCAGATGGACGACCGGACGATCGCCAGGACGCAGGCCAGGTTGATCCGCACCGCGCTGACGAGCACCGGGCTGGGTGCGCGCGACCTGTGGCTGCGGTACGTCCACCTGGGCGGAGAGGTCGGGGAGCTGGAGCTCGACGCCTACCTGCACCACGCCCTGTACCTGCCGCCCCGGCACCGGGACAGCCTGGCGCGGGCCGCCAACCAGCTGGTGCCCGGCCACCGGGTCCCGTGCAGCCGGGACCTGCGCCCGGAGGAGTACCCGCCCGAGGCCTGAGCGCCCGGCCGGGGGCCGGCGGGCCTACGCGGCGCGCTCGGGCAGGGGCGCCGCCTCGTCCTGCTTCTTCTGCCACGGCCACCGCCCGCTGATCTCGAGCTCGAGGGACCAGCTGAGGAAGGTCCGCACGACCACGATGAGCGCCAGCACCCCCACCGACTCGAACGTGGGGGTGATGGCGACGGTCTTGATGATGTCCGCGGCCACGAGCAGCTCCAGGCCCAGCAGGATCGAACGGCCGAGCCGCTGCCGGTAGCTCTCGTAGGTGTCGCGCCCCCCGCTCCCCCGCCCCAGCAGGTCCCGCCCGGCCAGGGGGGTCGCCACCACCGTCCCGACGACGATGGCGACCACGCCGGCGACGTCGACGGCCTCCCCGACGAGCTCCATGGACTCCTGGAACGACATCCTGCACCTCCGGTGACCCCGGCGGGACGCGCCGGCTCGAGTCTGCGATGAGGACGCCAGGATCTCACGGGTCCGCCGTCAGCCGGCGGCGGCGACCTCCTGGGGCACGGTCTCCGGCACGGAGCCCCGCCGCCTGGGGGGACCGTGCGGCCGCTCGCGCTCGGCGAGGACCCGGGCCGCCTCCGAACCGGGGGCGGCGACGGTGTTCTGCAGGGCCCGGCTCAGCGCCCGGGGGTCCGCGCCGTCCACCACGGCCGCGATGTGCGAGTCGGGGCGGATCACCCACACGTCGGTCGGCTCCGGCTTCAGCGCCTCGGCGAGCTTGCCGGTGGTGTCGATGTCCGCGATGGCGTGCAGGCGCAGCGGGGACCGGATGGCGGCGAGCGCGGTCCCGCGCACGAGCTCCTGGTCGACCGCCGGGCCGGTGAGGAGCAGGATCCCGAAGCGGGCGAGCTCGCGGACGCGGTCGGCGGCGATGCCCGGGACGGCGACCGGGACGTCCGGCAGCAGCACCCCGGGGACGGGGTCGGGGACCTCCCCCTTGGGTGGGCGCCCGGCGAAGGTCCGGGTGGGGTGCGGGGTGGTGAGCGGGGAGTCGACGTACCAGAAGGGCTCGGCCAGGCGCCCGGAGTCCACGTAGGTGGACGCGGCCGGGTCGCCGATCGCCCGCTCGAGCTTGGCGAGCCGCTCGGCCAGCTGCTCCTCGGTGCGGGGCACGAGGAAGTCCATGGTGGCCTCGGTGACCTCGAGGTTCTCGACGGCGGCGGCGCGGCGCTCGACGTCGTAGGACTCCAGCAGCGCCGGATCGGCGTTGCCGCGCAGCACCGAGGTCAGCTTCCAGGCGGCGTTCTCGGCGTCGCCCACGCCCGAGTTGAGCCCGCGGGCGCCGAACGGGGAGACGATGTGCGCGCAGTCCCCGGCCAGCAGCACCCGGCCCACCCGCATCCGGGAGGCCAGCCGGGCGTGGAAGCGGTAGACGGACTTCCAGACGATCTCGTAGTCCGTGTCCCCGATGATCTGGCGGATCCTCGCGTCGAGGGCCCCGGAGGCCTCCTCGGCGTCGAGGTCGTAGTCGCCGGGCACCTGCCAGTCGATCCGGAAGGTCGAGTCCGGGCACGGGTGGATGAGCACCTGCCGGCCGGGGTTCCACTCGGGGTCGAAGTAGAAGCGGCGCTCGGTGGCCCAGCCGGGGATGTCGGCCCGGATGTCGCAGATCAGGAACTTGTCCTCGAACGAGCGGCCGTCGAAGCTCACCCCGAGCTGGTCGCGCAGCCAGCGCGCCTTCGAGCCGAGCGCGGCGATCGCGTAGTCGGCCACGATCTCGGCCCGGCCCCCGTCGCGGCAGGAGCACACCACGGTCACGGAGCGCTCGTCCTGGGTGATCGAGACGATCTCGTGGCCCCAGACCTCCTCGATCAGCGGCTCGGCGGCGATCTTCTGCGCGAGCAGCTCCTCGGTGCGGGTCTGCGAGATGTTCACGAACGGCGGGAACGGGGACTGCCCCCTGTCCCGGAAGGGCTGGGCGAACAGCTCCTTCTCCCGGTAGAAGGTGCGCGCGGTGTCCCACGTGACGCCCTCGGCGGCCACCTGCCGGCCCACGCCCACGGCCTCCCAGACCTCCAGGACGTCGCGCTGCTGGCAGATCGCCTTGGACCCGATGGGGTCCCGCTCGGCGCGGGCGTCCAGGACCGTGACGGGGATGCCCCACCGCGCCAGCAGCAGCGCCGCGGTCTGGCCCACGGGCCCGTTGCCGAGCACCAGCACCTTGCCGGAGTCGAATCGTCTCACTGTCGCCCTCCTCGTTCTCGTGTCGCTGCTCGTGGGGACCGGGTCAGCCGTTCTGGAGCTGGTCCCAGACCTCGCGGTCGCGCTCGGCGGTCCAGATGACGGGCCGTTCGATGCCCGAGAGCTCGTCCCACAGCCGGGAGACGTCGAAGGGCAGGCAGTGCTCGAAGATCGGCCAGTGGCCGAAGTCGTCGTAGAGGGCGGTGTGCACGGCCTCGAAGGCGTCCTTGAGCGTCCCGCCGTTCTTCTGGACGGTGCCGACCTCCTCGATCATGACGTCCAGGAAGCGGCGGGTCTGCTCGATCGCCGCGTCCACGGCCTCCCGGCCCCTCGAGACCGCCCCGCGCCCGCCCACGAGCTGCTCCGCACCCAGCGCCTTGACGGCGTCGAGGGTGTGGCTCGCCCAGTCGCGGTGGAAGGCGTCCCCGGTGTAGAGGGCGGCCTCGGCCTCGACCAGGTCCCCGGCGAAGAGGATCTTCTGCTGGGGCAGCCAGGCGACGATGTCGCCCTCGGTGTGGCCGCGGCCGAAGTGCTGGAGCACGAGGTCCCCGCGGTCCCCGCCGAGGTCGATGGTCAGCTTGTCCCGGAAGGTCACCGTGGGCCAGGTCAGGCCCGGGACGGTGTCCGCGCCCTTGGCCAGGCGCGGCATGCGGCCGAACTCGGAGGCCCAGTCCTCCTTGCCGCGCTCCACGATGAGGTCGTAGGTGTTCTCGTGGGCGACGATCGTCTCGGCCTGGAAGGCCGAGGCGCCGAGCACGCGCACCGCGTGGTAGTGGGAGAGCACCAGGTAGCGGATCGGCTTGTCGGTGTGCTTCCGCAGCTCCGCCAGCCACTCGGCGGCCACCACGGGGGTGGCCAGGGCCTCGAAGCAGACCAGGAAGTCCTCCCCCTCGATCGCCCCGATGTTCGGGTCCCCCTCGGCCGTGAGGGCGTAGACGCCCTCGGCCAGGATCTCGAGGGTCTTCTGCTTCTCGCCGAGGTCCGCCGAGGACGCGAAAGACTTGGTGGTGCCCATGTGCCGTCTCCTTCGTGGGGCCGCGCAGGGCCCGGGATAGTCAAATGCTGTATCAGTTCCACGGTAGCCCCCGGACCTTGATTTGTGAAGCAGGCCACAGGCGATTGCTGTCGCAGCTCTGTTGACCCCGCGGGCGCACGCGTGGGAAGGTTTGATGAACGATCGGTCGGTAAATTCGGGCGACGATGCCCGGATGCCGGCCGCACCCCGTCGCGACAGGAGCCCACCCATGCCCGCAACCCCTCAGGCCCTCCTCGTCGGCGGGGCCCGCACCCCGGTGGGCCGCTACGGCGGCGCGCTGGCGAGCGTGCGCCCCGACGACCTCGCCGCCCTCGTGGTCAAGCACGCGGTGACCGACGCCGGGATCGACCCGCACGACGTCGACGAGGTGATCCTCGGCAACGCCAACGGCGCCGGCGAGGAGAACCGCAACGTCGCCCGCATGGCCTGGCTGCTCGCCGGCTTCCCCGACACCGTCCCCGGCATCACCGTCAACCGGCTCTGCGCCTCCGGGCTCTCGGCCATCATCATGGCCTCCCACATGATCAAGGCCGGCGCCGCCGACATCGTCGTCGCCGGCGGCGTGGAGTCCATGTCCCGCGCCCCCTGGGTGATGGAGAAGCCGGCCAAGGCGTTCGCGAAGCCCGGCGACGTCTTCGACACCTCCATCGGCTGGCGCTTCACCAACCCCGAGTTCAAGAAGCAGGACAAGATGACCTACTCGATGCCGGAGACGGCCGAGGAGGTCGCGATCGTCGACGGGATCTCGCGCGAGGACGCCGACGCCTTCGCCGTGGCCTCCCACGAGAAGGCGATCGCCGCGATCGACGCCGGGCGCTTCGCCCCCGAGATCGTCCCGGTGACCGTCACGGGCCGCAAGGGTGCGACGACCGTCGTCGACACGGACGAGGGCCCCCGCCCGGGCACCACGATGGACGCCCTCGCGAAGCTGCGCCCCGTGGTGGACCACGGGACGGTCGTCACCGCCGGCAACGCCTCCTCCCTCAACGACGGCGCCTCGGCGATCCTCGTGGTCTCCGAGCGCGCGGCCGAGAAGTACGGGCTGGCCGCCCGGGCCCGGATCGTCGACGGTGCCTCCGCCGGCGTGGCCCCGGAGATCATGGGCATCGGCCCCGTCCCCGCCACCCAGAAGGTGCTCGGGCGCACCGGGTGGGGCATCGGCGACCTCGGGGCGGTCGAGCTCAACGAGGCCTTCGCATCCCAGTCCCTGGCCTGCATCCGCCGCCTCGGCCTCGACGCCGGCACCGTCAACAACGACGGCGGGGCGATCGCGCTCGGCCACCCGCTGGGCTCCTCCGGCTCCCGGCTCGTGGTGACGCTGCTGGGCCGGATGGAGCGCGAGGGCGCCGACCGCGGCCTGGCCACCATGTGCGTGGGCGTGGGCCAGGGCACCGCGATGCTCGTGGAGAAGCTCTGATGGTCGGGCCCAGCGAGATCCTCGGCACGGAGTTCACCGCCCTGCGGCTCGAGGAGCGCGAGGACCGCCTGCACGTGGTCCTGGACCGCCCCGACGTGCGCAACGCCATCGACGCGACCATGGTCGAGGAGCTGCACACCGTGTGCGGCCACCTCGAGCGGCACCCGAAGATCCTGATCCTCTCCGGCACCGAGGTGAACGGCCGGGGGATCTTCGCCTCCGGCGCCGACATCGCCCAGCTGCGCGAGCGCCGCCGCGACGACGCCCTGGCCGGGATCAACTCCCGGATCTTCGACCGCATCCACAGGCTGCCCATGCCGGTGATCGCCGCGATCGACGGCTACGCCCTGGGCGGCGGCGCGGAGCTGGCCTACGCCGCGGACTTCCGCATCGCCACCCCGCACCTCACGATCGGCCAGCCGGAGACGAATCTGGGCATCATCGCCGCCGCCGGCGGGCTGTGGCGGCTCAAGGAGCTGGTCGGCGAGGCGGTCGCCCTGGACATCCTGCTCGCCGGCCGGCTCCTCGGCGCGGACGAGGCCCTGGCCCTGCACCTCGTCACCGAGCTGCACGAGCCCGCGGAGCTCGTCGGCGCCGCGCACGCGCTCGCCGACCGGATCGGCGCCCAGGACCCCCTGGCCGTGCGGATCTCCAAGCGGGTCTTCGCGGCACCCCCGTCCGCCCACCCGCACATCGACGAGCTGGCCCAGGCCGTGCTCTTCGAGTCGGAGGCGAAGTTCGACCGCATGCAGGCCTTCCTGGACCGCAAGAAGAACAAGAAGTAGGAGCACCCCGACCATGACCGAGAAGCACGCACTGGCCGTTCCCGCCGTCGTCGGCGTCCTGGGCGGAGGCCGCATGGGCGCGGGCATCGCCCACGCCTTCCTGCTCGCCGGGGCGAGGGTGACCGTGGTGGAGCGGGACGGGCAGGCAGCGGAGGCCGCCCGCGAGCGGATCGAGCGGGACCTCGCCAAGTCCCTGGAGCGCGGGGGCGTGGACGGCAACCTGGACGAGTGGGCCGAGAACTTGACCGTCTCCCTCGACCACGCCGACTTCGCGGACTGCGAGCTCGTCGTCGAGGCCGTCCCCGAGGCGTGGGACCTGAAGGTCGCGGCCCTGCAGGAGGTCGAGCGCCACCTCCCCGAGACCGCGTGGCTGGCCACCAACACCTCCTCGCTGTCCGTGGACGGGCTGGCCGAGCAGCTGGGACGCCCCGAGCGGTTCTGCGGGCTGCACTTCTTCAACCCCGTGCCGGCCTCGAAGCTCGTGGAGGTCGTGAACTCGAAGCACACCGGCGAGGAGCTCAGGCGGCTCTCGGTGCAGTGGGTCGAGGGCCTCGGCAAGACCCCGGTGGTCGTCAACGACGCCCCCGGCTTCGCCTCGTCGCGGCTGGGCGTGGCGATCGCCCTCGAGGCCATCCGCATGGTCGAGGAGGGCGTGGCCTCTCCCGCCGACATCGACAACGCCATGGTCCTGGGCTACAGGTTCCCGGTCGGCCCCCTGGCCCTGACGGACATCGTGGGCCTGGACGTGCGCCTGGGCATCGCCGAGTACCTCGAGTCGCAGCTCGGCCCGCGCTTCGCCCCCCCGCAGCTGATGCGGGACATGGTGGCCCGCGGCGAGCTCGGCCGCAAGACCGGCAAGGGCTTCTTCGACTACGACCAGTAGCACCCGCCCCCTGCCGTCCCGCCCTCCCGGGCGCGGGCGGGCGGGACGCGCCGTCGGACTCGGGTCCTAGGGTGGGGGCATGCACGCACAGCCCGGGACCCCCGCCGCGTGGGACGGCGCGCTCAACGCCCGGCGCCTGGCCGGCGACGTGTGGCGGATGGGCCGCTCCGAGCGGCTGAGCCCCTCGGGGTGGCGCGCCGCCGCGGCGGACGGGGTGCGCACGGTCGTGGACCTGCGCAACGCGGACGAGCGGCGGCGCCGGCCCACGGACCCCGCGGACGACCCGGCCGCCCGCGCCGGCATCACGGTGCTGCACCGCCCCACCGAGGACCCCGCCCATCCGCAGTTCCCGCTGGTGGGCACGCCCTATCTGCACCACCCGCGCGGCTACCGCGACTACCTGCGGCTGTTCCCGGCCTTCCTGGCCGAGGCGGTGCGGGCGGTGGCGACCGCCGAGGGCGCCGTGGTGGTGCACTGCTCGGCCGGCCGCGACCGCACGGGGGTGCTCGCGCTGCTGCTCCTGGGGCTGGCCGGAGCGCCCCCGGAGCGCCTCGTCGCGGAGGACGAGGCCGCCGCGCGCGGGATCAACGAGTGGCACCGCGTCTCGCCCGTCCCCCACCCGGTCGAGCGCCACCACCCCGAGCACGAGCTCGCCCCGCTGCTCGCGGGGCGCCGCGCGGCCCTCGAGGAGCTGCTGGACGGGTTCGACGCCGAGCGCTGGCTCGTCGACGCCGGGCTGTCGCCCGAGGAGCTGGCCGCCCTGCGCCGGCGGCTCCACAGCCCGTCCTGACCCGCCGGCGGGCGGACCCCGGGCCTGGTTCCCGGTCTAGCCCTCGGCGGGGTTCGTGGCCTGCTGCGGCTTGTCCTTGAGGAAGTTGGTGATCCGCACGGTGCACAGCCGGGCGCCGTCCTCGTGCTCGAGGACCACCTCGTGGCACGTGAGGGAGCGTCCGAGCTGCAGGGCGGTGGCCGTGGCGGTCACGGTGCCCGTGCGGGATGACCGGTGGTGGGTGGCGTTGACGTCCACGCCCACGGCGACCTTGCCCATCGTGGAGGCGTGGATCACCGCGGCCCAGGAACCGACGGCCTCGCCGAGGGCCACCATGGCGCCGCCGTGGAGCAGGCCCAGCGACTGGCGGTTGCCCTCGACGGGCATGGAGGCGACCACGCGCTCCGCCGACTCCTCGAGGACGGTGACGCCCATCTTCTCGTCGAGCTCGCCCAGGACGATGCGCCAGGGCTCGTGGGTCTCGGTCGTGGTCATGGCACTCCTCGGGCGCTCGGCGACGGGGCAGGACCACCGTGGGGCAGTGGTCCCGGGGTGTGACGTAGGTTATCGTGGTCATAATACCGAACGATCGGTCAGGATGCGGGCGACGGACCGGCCGCCCGCGCGCACCCGAGCGAAAGGACCACGCACCGTGGCAGCACAGACCCAGACCATCCTCCCCAGCTACCTGAGGGGCCGGTGGTGGTCGCCGGAGAACCCGCAGAAGGTGACGGAGGTGGCCGACGCCTCGACCGGCGAGGTCGTGGCGCGCGTGTCCACGGACGGCATCGACATCGCCTCCGCCGTGGACTACGGCCGGACCGTGGGGCAGCGCTCCCTCGGGGAGCTCACCATCCACGAGCGGGCGCTCAAGCTCAAGGAGCTCGCCCAGTACCTCACCGAGCACAAGCAGGAGCTCTACGACGTCTCCTACTCGACCGGGGCCACGCTGAAGGACCACTTCTTCGACGTGGACGGCGGCATCGGCACCCTCTTCACGTTCTCCTCCAAGGGCCGGCGCGAGCTGCCCAACGCCAACGTCGTCGTGGACGGGGCGGTGGAGCAGCTCTCCAAGGACGGGTCCTTCCTGGGCGAGCACATCTACACCCGCATGCCCGGCGTCGCCGTGCAGATCAACGCGTTCAACTTCCCGGTGTGGGGCATGCTCGAGAAGTTCGCCCCCGCCTTCATCGCCGGCATGCCGACCCTGGTGAAGCCGGCCACGCCGACCGGCTACGTCACGGCCGCCTGCGTGCGCCTGATGATCGACTCCGGCATCCTGCCGGAGGGCTCCCTGCAGCTGGTCTCCGGCTCCGCCCGGGACCTGCTCGACCACCTGGACTACCGCGACCACGTGGCCTTCACCGGCTCCGCCGGCACCGCGCAGTCGCTGCGCCACCACGAGAACGTCATCGACGGCGGAGTGCGCTTCACCGCCGAGACGGACTCCCTCAACGCCGCGATCCTCGGCCCCGACGCCACCCCGGAGACCCCGGAGTTCGACGCCTTCGTGAAGGCGGTGTTCGTCGAGATCACCTCCAAGGCCGGGCAGAAGTGCACGGCCATCCGGCGCGTCATCGTCCCGCAGGACCGCGTGGAGGACGTCGTGGCCGCCGTCGCCGAGCGCGTGCAGCAGCGCGTGGTCATCGGCGACCCGCGCACCGAGGGCGTCACCATGGGCGCCCTGGCCTCCAAGGAGCAGCAGGGCGAGGTCCGCAAGGCCGTGGAGCGCCTGGTCGCCGCCGGCGGCACCGTCCGCCTGGGCGGCCCGGACGCCTCCGTCGGCGACGCCGACACCGGGGCGGGCGCCTTCTTCCCCGTCACGGTGCTGTCCTTCGACGACCCGGACACCCCGGAGGTGCACTTCGTCGAGGCCTTCGGCCCCGTCACCTCCGTGCTCGGCTACACCGACGTCGACGACGCCGTGCGGCTCGCCGCGCTCGGCGGCGGCTCGCTCGTGGCGACCGTGTGCACGAACGACGGCGCGACCGCCGCCCGGTTCACCGCGGGCATCGGCTCGCACCACGGGCGCGTGCACTTCCTCAACCGCCAGGACGCGAAGACCTCCACCGGCCACGGCTCCCCCATGCCGCACCTCGTCCACGGCGGCCCCGGCCGCGCCGGCGGCGGCGAGGAGCTGGGCGGCGTGCGCGGCGTCAAGCACTACATGCAGCGCACCGCGATCCAGGGGCCCCCGGACATCCTCACGGCGGTGACCGGGGTCTGGCACCGGGGCGCCGCGGCGAACACCGTGACCCGCGAGGCGGTCGAGAACGGCACCGGCGAGCACCCGTTCCGCAAGTCCCTGGAGACGCTGCGGATCGGCGACCAGTTCGCCTCCGAGCTGCGCACCGTGACCCTCGAGGACATCACCGAGTTCGCCGAGAAGACCGGCGACACCTTCTACGCGCACACCGACGAGGAGGCCGCCACGGCCAACCCGTTCTTCCCGCGCCGGGTGGCCCACGGCTACCTGCTGGTCTCCTGGGCCGCCGGGCTGTTCGTGGAGCCCGCCCCCGGTCCCGTCCTGGCGAACTACGGCCTGGAGAACCTGCGCTTCATCACGCCGGTGACCTACGACGACCACATCCGGGTGACCCTCACCGCCAAGCAGATCACCCCGCGGGTCACCGACGAGTACGGCGAGGTCTGCTGGGACGCGATCCTGCACAACCAGCACGACGAGATCGTGGCGACCTACGACGTGCTGACCCTGGTCGCGAAGACCTGGCCCACCGCCTGACCCGGGCGAGACCCGCCCCGGACTGCCGGGTCCCCACGAAGCACGCGATCCCCCACGCACCGGGCGTGGGGGATCGCGTGCTTCGGGGGACCCGGCGGCGAGCGGCCTCCGCGGTCGGGGCTCGGCGGAGCGACCGGGCGAGGGCTCAGGAGGCCCGCAGCCCCGAGAAGGCGAGCGCGACCACGGTGTCGGCCAGCCCGTCGTCGGCCCTGTCCGGGTCCGGACGGTACCAGTCGACGATCGAGTTGATCATGCCCAGGAGCAGCCGCGAGGCGGACCGGCCGCTGAGGTCGCGGCGCAGGTCGCCCTCCGCCTGCGCCTGCTCGATGAGCGCGCCGACCCGGCGGGTGACCGTGCGGCGGCGCTCGAGCGCCCTCGTCTCGACCTCCGAGTTGCCCCGCAGCCGCAGCAGCAGGGTCACGTACGGCATCTGCTCCACGAGCACGTGCACGGTCCCGCGGATCACCTGCTCGAGCCGCTCGACCGCCGGGGCCTGCGTCCGCTCGGCGGCGGCCAGGACCTCCTCGAGCGCGTCGAGGGCCCGGCCCAGCGCCTGCTCGAGGATCTCCTCCTTGGACTCCACGTGGTGGTAGATCGCGGACTTGGAGATCCCCAGGTGCTTGGACAGCGTTCCCATCGACGTGGCGTCGTAGCCGTGCACGTTGAAGACCTCCACGCACACGGCGAGCAGCGTCTCGCGGTCGTAGCCGGGCCGGCCCCGGCGCGGGGCCGCGCCGTCCGGAGGGGCGGGCGCCGGTGCGTGCGTCATGGGGACCTCGATCTCGGTGGGGACGGGCAGGACAACGATCTTATGCCGCGGCGGGCCCCCGGGCCGTCCCGGGGGCCAGCCGCGGCACGGGTCGGCGCCGGTGCGTCACGCGTCCTTGCGGTGGTCGTAGACGCGGCGCAGCTTGCCGGAGGACCGGGCGAGGGTCCCCGGCTCGGCGATCCGGATCGAGGCCGAGGAGCCGATCTTCGTCTTGATGGCGTGCAGGAGCTTCTGGCCGCCCGCCTCGGCGGCCTCGACGGTCACCTGCTCGCGCCGCTCGATGTTGATGGTCATCTGGTCCATCCGGTGCGGACGGGTGATCTCGAGCGTGAAGTGCGGGCTCAGCTCCGGCACCTGCAGGGCGAGCTCCTCGATCTGGGAGGGGAACAGGTTGACCCCGCGCAGGATGATCATGTCGTCGGAGCGGCCCGTGATCCGGCCCATCCGCCGGTGCCCGGGCCGGTCCGTGCCGGGCAGCAGTCGGGTCAGGTCGTGGGTGCGGTAGCGGATGATCGGCAGGGCCTCCTTGGTGAGCGCCGTGAAGACGAGCTCGCCGGGCCGGCCCGTGTCCTGGACCTCGTCCGTGAACGGGTCGATGATCTCGGGGCGGAAGTGGTCCTCCCAGATGTGCGAGCCGTCCTTGGACGCGGCGGACTCGCCGGCCACGCCGGGGCCCATGACCTCGGAGAGGCCGTAGATGTCGCACGCGTCGACGTCGAAGGCCGTCTCGATCTCGCGGCGCATCTCCTCGGTCCAGGGCTCCGCCCCGAGCACCGCGGTGCGCAACGACGTCTCCCGCGGGTCCAGGCCGAGCTTCCTGAAGCCGTCGGCGATGGTCAGCAGGTAGGTGGGGGTCGAGAGGATGGCCTCGGGCTGGAAGTCCCGGATCATCTGGACCTGCTTCTCGGTCTGCCCGCCGGACATCGGGATGACGGCGCAGCCCAGGCGCTCGGCGCCGTAGTGGGCACCGAGCCCGCCCGTGAACAGACCGTAGCCGTAGGCGTTGTGCACCTTGTCCCCGGGGCGCACGCCCGAGAGCCGGAAGCAGCGGGCCACGAGGCCCGCCCAGGTGTCGATGTCGTTCTGCGTGTAGGCCACCACGGTGGGCTGCCCGGTGGTGCCGGAGGAGGCGTGGATCCGCCGGACCTCGGACATCGGCACCGCGAGGGACTTGAACGGATACTCCTTCCGCAGGAACTCCTTGTCCGTGTACGGGAAGAGCCGGAGGTCCTCGAGCTCCTTGAAGTCGCCGGGGTGCACGCCGTGCGCGTCGAAGAGCTCCGTGTAGGCGGCGACGTTCTCGTAGGCGTGGTGCAGGGTCCAGCGCAGCCGCTCGACCTGCAGGGACTCGATCTGGTCCCGGCTCATCGTCTCCTCGGGGTCCGGCTGCGACCGGTCCGCCGGGGCGGGGGCGGGGGTGTAGGGGTTCGGGACGGAGCACTCGGTCATGTCAGACTTCCTCGGGCTGCGGGGCGGACGGCTGGGCGGACTGCAGGACGGGCTGCGCGGCCGGGTCCCCGGCAGGGTCCTCGGCAGGGCGCTCCGCGGGCTTCGCCGCGCGGAGGGCGGGGTTGGGGATGGTGCGGCTGCGGCCCCGGAACTCGGCGATGAGCCGGCCGTCGGCCAGGACCTGGATGTCGTAGACGCCGCTGCGCCCCGCCTGGGCGCGCACGGTCCCCACGGCGGTGAGCTCCTGCCCGCGGTAGGCCGAGGCGAGGAAGTTGATGTCCACTCCCGCGGCCACCGTGATGGTGGTGCCGTCCCCGGCGGGGTCGTTGCAGGCGAGGGCGAAGCAGGTGTCCGCGAAGGCGAAGACCATGCCGCCGTGGGCGATGCCGAACCCGTTGAGCATCTCCTCCCGCAGGGTCATGCGGATCTGGGCGTGGCCGTACTCGGCACGGTCCACGGTGATGCCCATCCAGCGCGAGGTGTGGTCCCCCGCGAGGATCGGATGGCCCTGGGACATGTAACTCTCCTCACAGTTCACGACCGAATGTTCAGTAGACAATCCCACTCCGCCGCCCGTGTCAACCCGCACCGCCCCGGAGGAGCGTGGGGGCACGCCATCGGCGTCACCTGTTGACGCCACCCCCGGGGGCTTATATTCTGAACGAACGGTCAGTTAGTCGCGTGCGGCCCTCCCGCCCCGCGGCGCCATCTCGTCGGAAGAGGGACACCATGACTACGCAGAACACGGGGCTCCACGCCGTGCCCGCCGCGGACGCGGCCGAGCAGGCGGAGCTGGACCGCGCGGGCGAGCAGCACTTCGACCGCATCATCGCCGAGGACTCCCGGATCGAGCCGCGCGACTGGATGCCCGCCGCCTACCGCAAGACCCTGGTCCGCCAGGTCTCGCAGCACGCCCACTCCGAGATCATCGGCATGCAGCCGGAGGGCAACTGGATCTCCCGGGCGCCGTCCCTCAAGCGCAAGGCCATCCTCATGGCCAAGGTGCAGGACGAGGCCGGCCACGGGCTGTACCTCTACTCCGCCGCCGAGACCCTGGGCACCCCCCGCTCCGAGCTCAACCAGCAGCTGCTGGACGGCCGGGCCAAGTACTCCTCGATCTTCAACTACCCCGCGCGCACCTGGGCCGACATGGGCGCCATCGGCTGGCTCGTGGACGGCGCGGCGATCGCCAACCAGGTTCCGCTGTGCCGGGCCTCCTACGGCCCCTACGGCCGGGCCATGGTCCGCATCTGCAAGGAGGAGTCCTTCCACCAGCGCCAGGGCTGGGAGATCCTCTACGAGCTCTCGCACGGCACGCCCGCCCAGAAGCAGA
This sequence comes from Kocuria sp. CCUG 69068, assembly GCF_020833785.1. Classification (NCBI taxonomy): domain Bacteria; kingdom Bacillati; phylum Actinomycetota; class Actinomycetes; order Micrococcales; family Micrococcaceae; genus Kocuria; species Kocuria sp. CCUG 69068. The sequence goes on along the minus strand of NZ_PDDL01000038.1, from coordinate 13,970 downwards.
TGGCCCAGGACGCCGTGAACCGCTTCTACGGCCCCTCGCTGCAGATGTTCGGCCCCCCGGACGACGACTCGCCCAACTCGAAGCAGTCCATGGCGTGGAACATCAAGCGCTTCTCCAACGACGAGCTGCGCCAGCGCTTCGTGGACATGATCGTGGAGCAGGCCGCGGCACTGGACCTGACCCTGCCGGACCCGGACCTCAAGTGGAACGAGGAGCGCGGCCACTACGACTACGGACCGCTGGACTGGGACGAGTTCAAGGCCGTCGTCGGCGGCCGGGGCCCGTGCAACCTCCAGCGCATGCAGCGCCGCCGCACGGCGCACGAGGACGGCGCCTGGGTCCGCGAGGCCGCCGCCGCCTACGCCCGCAAGACCGCCGCGGAGCGCGCCTCCGCCGAACTCATCGGAGCCTGAGCATGAGCGAGAACACCGTGAGCCCGATCGGCGCGCCCTCGGACGAGTGGCCCCTGTGGGAGGTGTTCGTGCGGTCCTCGCGCGGGCTCTCCCACGTCCACGCCGGATCCCTGCACGCCCCGGACGCCACGATGGCCGTGCGCAACGCCCGGGACCTCTACACCCGCCGCAACGAGGGGACCTCCGTGTGGGTGGTGCCCTCCGCGGCCATCACCGCCTCGGACCCCGACTCCAAGGGCGGGTTCTTCGAGTCCGCCCAGGGCAAGAGCTACCGCCACGCCACGTACTACACCAAGAGCGAAGGGGTGAAGCACCTGTGAGCTACGCATCCCACGAGTCCGCGACCCGGCAGAGCGCGGGCGACGCCATCACCGCGGAGGACATCCGGGCCGGCGGAGCCAAGGCCCCCGAGGACGTGGCCCGCTACGCCCTGTACCTGGGCGACGACGCCCTGATGCTCGCCCAGCGCCTCGGCTGGTGGATCGCCCGGGCCCCGGAGCTCGAGGAGGACATCGCGCTGGCCAACATCGCCCTGGACCTGCTCGGGCACGCCCGCTTCCTGCTCACCTACGCGGGCACCGCGTGGGGGAAGACCGAGGACGACCTCGCCTACTTCCGCGACGAGGAGGAGTTCCGCTCCTGCCGCCTCGTGGAGCAGGAGAACGGCGACTTCGGGCAGACCATCGCCCGGCAGCTGATCTTCTCCTACTACCAGTACGAGCTCTACCGCCGCCTCGTCCGCTCCACCGACCCGACGCTCGCGGCCATCGCGGACAAGGCGCTCAAGGAGGTCGAGTACCACCAGGACCACGCGAGCCAGTGGATCCTGCGCCTGGGCCTCGGCACGGAGGAGTCCAAGCGCCGCGTCCAGGCCGGCCTCACCTACATGTGGCCCTACGTGGACGAGCTGTTCCACGACGACGAGCTCGTCGAGTCCCTCGGGGCCGTCGCCGTGCTCCCGTCTTCCCTGCGCGCCGACTTCGACCGCCGGATCACCGCGATCCTCGACGAGGCAGGACTGTCCGTCCCCGAGGTCCTGGGTGCCTGGGGCGGCGACCGCTCGGGGCAGTTCAGCGAGCAGCGCGGCCACATCCTCGCCGAGATGCAGGTGCTGGCCCGCCAGCACCCCGGCGCCACCTGGTGAGGAGGCGATGACGATGACCGGCTCCGAGCAGACGGGCGCCACGCAGGTGACCGGCCGCGAGCTGCGCCCCCGGGACGAGGCCGCCGGCCGCGTCTGGGACATCGCCGCCACGGTGAACGACCCCGAGATCCCCGTGCTCTCCATCGCCGACCTCGGCATCCTGCGGGACGCCCGGCTGGAGGGCGCGCGCGCCGTCGTCGTCATCACCCCGACCTACTCCGGGTGCCCCGCGATGGAGACCATCACCACGGACGTCACCCGGGCGCTCAACGCCGAGGGCTACGACGACGTGCGGGTCGACCTCGTGCTGCAGCCGGCGTGGACCACGGACTGGATGAGCGACGAGGGCAGGCGCAAGCTCGACGAGTACGGCATCGCCCCGCCCAGCGGCCGGACCGCCGCCGGCCCCGTCCGGCTGGGGCTCACCGTCAAGTGCCCGCGCTGCCACTCCCTGAACACCCGCGAGCTGACCCGCTTCGGGTCCACCGCCTGCAAGGCGCTCCACGTCTGCAACGAGTGCCTGGAACCCTTCGACTACTTCAAGGTGCACTGATGACCGAGATCACCGCCCCCGCCCGGCGCCGGGCCACGTTCAACACCCTCGAGGTCTCCCAGGTCCGCAAGCTCACCGCGGACTCCGTCGAGGTGGCCTTCACGGTGCCCCCGGAGCTCGTGGACGACTACGACTACCTGCCCGGTCAGTACGTGGCGCTGCGCGCCCACATCGACGGGCAGGAGGTCCGCCGGTCCTACTCGATCTGCGCGGAGCCGCGGCCGGGCGAGATCCGGGTGGCGATCAAGCAGGACATCGGCGGGGTCTTCTCCACCTGGGCCAACAGCTCCCTGAAGGCCGGCGACACGCTCGACGTCATGAACCCCCAGGGCGCGTTCATCTCCAAGCTCGGGCTCACCAGCATGAACGACCCCGAGCGGCTCGCCGCCGAGGAGGTCGCGAAGAACGCCTCGGTGCACCTCGTGGCCTTCGCCGCGGGCTCCGGGATCACCCCGATCATGGCGATCGCCAAGGCCGTGCTGCGCGCCTCGGAGTCCTCCACGTTCGACCTCGTCTACGCGAACCGCTCCGCGATGGAGGTCATGTTCGCCGAGGAGCTCGGGGACCTCAAGGACAAGTACCCGTCCCGCCTGGCGGTCCACCACGTGCTCTCCCGCGAGCAGCGGATCAGCCCGCTGATGTCCGGACGGATCGACGCCGACAAGCTCCAGGACATCCTGGACGAGGTGCTCCAGGTGGACCGGACGGACGAGTGGTTCCTGTGCGGGCCGTTCGAGCTCGTCCAGCTGTGCCGGGACACCCTCGCGGAGCGCGGCGTGGCCGAGGACAAGATCCGCTTCGAGCTCTTCAGCACCGGCCGCCCCGAGAACCCCCAGGGCCAGCAGGGCCGCGTGGTCCAGGCCGACCCCTCGGGCGAGAGCTACGACATCACGTTCAACCTCGACGGCCTGTCCAGCTCGATCGAGTCCCCGAAGAACGCGCAGGAGACGGTCCTCAACGCCGCGCTCCGGGTCCGCCCCGACGTCCCGTTCGCGTGCGCCGGCGGGGTGTGCGGCACGTGCCGCGCGAAGGTCGTCTCCGGGGAGTTCGTGATGGAGGAGAACTACGCCCTCGAGAAGGACGAGATCGAGAAGGGCTACGTGCTCACCTGCCAGACCCGCCCCACCTCCAAGCAGCTCGTCGTCGACTTCGACGCCTGAGCCGCTCGCTCCGGGGGCCCGGCACCGTGCAGGTGCCGGGCCCCCCGGGCCGTCCCGCCCCCAGTCCCGACCTCACCGAGGAGCAGCAGTGATCGACCTGACCATCGACGGATCCGTGGCCGAAGTGGTGCTGAACGCCCCCGGCAGGATGAACGCCCTGGACGAGGCGGCACTCGCCGAGCTCGGCGACGCCTACGCCGAGGCGGCGAGGGCCGGCGTCCGGGCCCTCGTGCTGCGCGGCGAGGGCCGCGGCTTCTGCGCCGGCCGCGACATCTCCGCGGTGGACCCCGCGAGCGACGACGCCCACGGCTTCCTGGCCGGGAAGGTCACCCCGCTGCTGCGCGCCATGACCCGGTTCCCCGCCCCGACGTTCGCCGCCGTGCAGGGCGCGTGCCTGGGCGTGGGGCTCGGCCTGGCGATCGCCACGGACGTGGTCTACGTCGCCGACAGCGCCAAGATCGGCTCCCCCTTCGCGAACCTGGGCGCGACCCTCGACTCGGGAGGGCACGCCCTGTTCACCGAGCGGCTCGGCGCCCACCGGACCCTGGACCTCATCTACACGGCCGAGCTGATGAGCGGCCAGGAGGCCGTGCGCTCCGGGCTGTTCAGCCGTTCGGTGCCCGCCGACGAGCTGCTCGAGCTCACCCGGGCCAAGGCGGCGGCCGTGGCCGAGGGCGCGACCGGCGCGTTCCTCGCCTCCCGCGAGCTCGTGGCCCAGATCCGCGACGAGCGCCTGGGGCTGTGGGAGTCCGTCGAGAACGAGAACCGGGTGCAGGGCGAGCTGTGCCGCAGCGCCGACTACGCCGAGGGCTTCGCCGCGTTCCAGCAGAAGCGCCCGCCGCGGTTCACCGGCGGCCGGTCCTGACCCGGGAGGACGGTCCCGCCGGGTCCGGCCCCGGGGCGCACGCGGGCCGGACCCGGGACGAACCGGGTTAAGCGGTCGGGGAACAGCCCGCCCGCTCCGCCGGGAGCCGGTTAACGTGGTGGGCATGACATCCACGGTGACCTCTTCGGTGTTCGACCTCTCCGGCTTCGACCGCTCCGTCCGCCCCCAGGACGACCTCTACCGCCACGTCAACGGCACCTGGCAGCGCCGGACCGAGATCCCCGACGACAAGCCGTCCGTGGGCGCGTTCATCGAGCTGCGGGACCAGGCGGAGGCCGCCGTGCGCGAGCTCATCACCCGGGCCCGCGCCGGGGACCCGGAGGCCGTGGAGTCCAAGATCGCGAACCTCTACGCGTCCTTCATGGACGAGGAGCGGATCGAGGCGCTCGGCGCCTCCCCCCTCGCCCCGGACCTCGCGGAGGTCGACGCCGTGGCGGACGTCCCCGGCCTGGTGCGCCACCTGGGCCGGATGATCCGCCGCGGTGCGGGCGGCCTGGTCGGCGTGGACGTCGACGCCGACCCGGGCGACCCCGAGCGCCAGCTCGTGTTCGTGGGGCAGTCGGGGCTGGGCCTGCCCGACGAGGAGTACTACCGGGACGACCAGCACGCCACGATCCGCGGGAAGTACCTGGAGCACGTGCGGACCATGCTGTCCCTGGCCGGGGTCGAGGACGCCGAGGAGCAGGCCCGCGCCGTGGTGGACCTCGAGACGCGGATCGCCGCCCACCACTGGGACAAGGTCACGGTCCGCGACCTCACCAAGATGTACAACCCCATGGGCTTCGAGGAGCTCGCGGCCTCCACCGCGGTCCTCGACTGGCGGCTCCTGGCCGAGGGCGCGGAGCTGCCCGGGACGGCGCTGCGCACCGTGGTCAACGCCCAGCCGAGCTTCTTCACCGGGGTCGAGGAGCTGCTCGTCGACGAGCTGCTGCCGGCCTGGCGGTCCTGGGCCCGCTGGCACCTGGTCTCCGCGCGCGCCTCCTACCTGTCGTCCGCGTTCGTCGAGGAGGACTTCGCCTTCTACGGCACCGTGCTCTCGGGGACCCCGCGGCTCAAGGACCGCTGGAAGCGCGGGGTCGAGCTCGTCAACGGGGTCCTCGGCGAGGCCGTGGGCGAGCTCTACGTCGCCGCGCACTTCTCCCCCACCGCCAAGGAGCGGATGGACGAGCTCGTGGCCAACCTCCTGGAGGCCTACCGCGTCTCGATCACGGGCCTGGACTGGATGACCGAGGAGACCCGCCAGGAGGCGCTGAAGAAGCTCTCCCAGTTCACCCCGAAGATCGGCTACCCCGAGAAGTGGAAGGACTACTCCTCCCTGCGGATCGACCCCGAGGACCTGGTGGGCAACCGGATCCGCACCACGGAGTTCCGGCTCGCCGAGCTCGTCCGCAAGGCGGGCCAGCCGGTGGAGAAGCACGAGTGGCTCATGACCCCGCAGACGGTCAACGCCTACTACCACCCGCTGCGCAACGAGATCGTCTTCCCGGCCGCGATCCTGCAGCCCCCGTTCTTCGACGAGGACGCCGACGACGCCGTGAACTACGGCGCGATCGGCTCCGTGATCGGCCACGAGATCGGCCACGGCTTCGACGACAAGGGCTCGACCTGCGACGGCGACGGCCGGCTGCGCAACTGGTGGACCGACGCCGACCGGCAGGCCTTCGAGGAGCGCACGGCGGAGCTGGTGCGCCAGTACGACCGCCTGGTCCCGGAGCAGCTCGCGGAGGAGGGCACGCACGTCAACGGCGAGCTCACCCTCGGGGAGAACATCGGGGACCTGGGCGGGCTCACGATCGCCCACCAGGCGTGGCGGATGTCCCGGGAGACCGGCAGCGCCTTCGGCCCCGGGGAGCTGATCGACGGCTACAGCCCCGAGCAGCGCCTCTTCCTGTCCTGGGCCTACGTGTGGCAGCAGAAGTCCCGCGACGAGGCGCTGCGCCACCGCATCGCCACCGACCCGCACTCCCCCAACGAGTTCCGGGCGAACCAGACGGTCCGCAACGTCCCCGCCTTCTACGAGGCGTTCGGGGTGCGGGAGACGGACGCGCTGTGGCTGCCCGAGGTGGAGCGCGTGCGCATCTGGTGACCGGGGGCCGGGATCCGTCCCAGCCCCCGGCTCAGCCGCCGGAGCTGACCAGGAACACGACGGCGACCAGCCACAGGACGAGGAACAGCACCAGGACGCCGAGCAGGACGGTGCCGACCCAGCCGAGCACCCGCCCGGGAACGGCGGGGGTGCCGAGCTTCTCGGCCTCCCGCGCCTGCCAGATCGCGAAGGGGCCCAGCAGGGGCAGCACCACCACGCTCAGGATGCCGAGGATCAGCGCGGTGTCGGCGTGGCTGCGGCCCACGGCGAAGCGCTCCGCCTGCCACGGCGGCGGTGGGCCCCACGGGGTCGTCGGGCCGCCGCCGGCGTGCCCGGACCCGCCGGGGCCGTCCGGGCGCGGCGGGGCATCGGAGCGGTCGTCGTCCACGGGGTCCTCCAGGGGTCGTCGGTGCAGTCGGTCAGACCGGTCGGTCGGTTCAGTCGGTCGGTCGGTTCAATCGGTCGGTCGGCGGTCGCCTCAGCCCTCGTCGGAGGGCAGCAGCTCCGCCGGGCCGAACCGGCGGTTCGCGAGCACGGGCACGGTCTCGCGCACCTCGGCGATGCGCTCGCGCGTGACGTCGGCGGTCAGCACGGTTTCGTCCTCCCCCGCCTCGGCGACCACCACGCCGAGCGGGTCGAGCACCGCGGAGCGGCCCACCGTGTGCTCGGAGCAGGTGTCCGCGGCCGCGACCCAGACGGTGTTCTCGATCGCGCGGGCCTTGAGCAGTGCCTGCCAGTGGTCCACCTTGTGCTCGCCGGCGAACCAGGCCGCGGGCACGGTGAGCAGCTCCGCCCCGGCGTCGACCACGGCGCGGCAGATCTCGGGGAAGCGCAGGTCGTAGCAGGTGATCATGCCGACCGCGAGCTCCCCGATCCGCACCACCGTGACGCCCTTGTCCCCCGGGCGGATCCGGTCGGACTCCCGGTGGCTGAAGGCGTCGTAGAGGTGGAGCTTGCGGTACGTGCCGAGGATCGCGCCCTGCGCGTCCACGGCCACGAGCGTGTTGTAGGGGCGCCCGTCGGCGGAGCCCTCGTAGCCGCCCGCGATCACGGCGACGCCGGTCTGCGCGGCCAGGAAGGACAGCTGCTGGACGAACCCGGACCAGCCGCGCAGCACCAGCTCCTCGAAGTCCTCCCCGAGGAGCTGCTCGGAGAACATGGCCTCCTCCGGGAACACCACCAGCTGCGCCCCGCCGGCCGCGGCCTGCTCGGTGAGCCGGCGCATGGTCCGCAGGTTCTCGGCCGTGTCGGCGGTGGGTGCGAACTGTCCGACGGCGATCTTCACGGGTGTCCTCCTCGGCGGGTCGCGGCTGGAGCTCCCACTGTATCCGCGACCGGTGCATCCGCGACCGGCCTGCGTCCCGGCCCGTGCCCCCGCCCGTGGCAGGATGGGGCCGACACGACCGTGCGAGCGAAGGGCAGGCGATGGGCGAGCAGTCCGAGACCCCGGGGCGACGCCGGCTGTCCGAGCGCGTGCTCGGCGGCGGGACCGCCCCCGACCCCCGGTTCACGCTGGCCAACGAGCGCACGTTCCTCGCCTGGATCCGGACCGCGCTCGCGTTCCTGGCCGGCGGGATCGCCATCGAGGCGTTCACCGCGGACCTGTTCGACGACGGCGTGCGGAAGTTCCTCGCGATCGTGCTGCTGGTGCTGAGCATGCTCCTCAGCGCGGGCGCCACGTTCCGCTGGATCGGGGTGGAGCGGAGCATGCGGCGCCAGGCCCCGCTGCCCCTGCCTTTGATCGCACCGGTGCTCGCGGTGGGCGGGGCGATCGCGGCGGGAGTGCTCGTCGTCGTCGTCCTGCAGGGCTGAGATGCCCCGCCCGCAGCTCCGCCGCCCTCCGGGGCCCCCGGACCCCCCTCGGCCGCCGCACGGGGACCCCGGGCTGCAGCCGGAGCGCACCACGATGGCCTGGGGCCGGACCCTGATGTCCTTCGTGGTGGTCTCGGCGATCTTCCTGCGCTGGCTGCCGCACCACGGGCCGTTCGTGCTGGTGCTGTTCGGCCTGGCGGTCCTCACGGCGGCGGCGATCTACGTCACGCAGCGCCCCCGCTACGTCCGCAGCGCCCGCGGCATCGTCGAGGAGGGCACGGAGCCGGAGGTCGGCGCCGTGCTGGCGACCTCGGCCGCGATGCTCGCCCTCGGCGCCCTCGGCATCTGGGTGGTCCTGGTCCTCGTCTGAGCGTTTCCCTGCCTGCCCGCGAGGTCGCACGTGCCGGCGACCGGGGCGCTCGAGGTCGCCGACGCGTGCAACCGCGCGGAGGAGAGGAGGGATCAGTTGATGAGGTCGCGCACCACGATGGTGTCGTCGCGGTCCGGGCCCACGCCGATCGCGGACATCCGGGTGCCGCTCATCGACTCGAGCGCCTCGACGTAGGCCCGGGCGTTCGCCGGCAGGTCCTCCAGGGTGCGGCAGCCGGTGATGTTCTCCTCCCACCCGGCGAAGTGCTCGAAGATCGGCTTCGCGTGGTGGAACTCGGTCTGGGTCATCGGCATCTCGTCGTGCCGGACGCCGTCGACGTCGTAGGCCACGCACACCGGGATCTGCTCGATGCCGGTGAGGACGTCGAGCTTGGTGAGGAAGTAGTCGGTGAAGCCGTTGATCCGGGAGGCGTGGCGGGCCATCACGGCGTCGTACCAGCCGGTGCGGCGGGGACGGCCCGTGTTGACGCCGAACTCGCCGCCGGTGGTGCGCAGCTGCTCGCCCATCTCGTCGAAGAGCTCGGTGGGGAACGGCCCGGCGCCCACGCGGGTGGTGTAGGCCTTGATGATGCCGATCGCCCGGGTGATGCGGGTCGGCCCGATGCCCGAGCCCACGGACGCGCCGCCCGCGGTGGGGTTGGAGGACGTCACGAACGGGTAGGTGCCGTGGTCGACGTCGAGGAAGGTCGCCTGGCCGCCCTCCATGAGCACCACCTTGTCCTCGTCGAGGGCCTGGTTGAGCAGGTAGGTCGAGTCCACGATCATCGGGGCGAGCCGGTCGGCGTAGCCCAGAAAGTACTGCACGACCTCCTCGACGTCGATGTCCCGGCGGTTGTAGAGCTTCACGAGCAGCTCGTTCTTCTGCCGCAGCGCGCCCTCGATCTTCTGCCGCAGGATCGACTCGTCCAGGACGTCCTGGACGCGGATGCCGAGCCGGCCGACCTTGTCCATGTAGGCGGGTCCGATGCCGCGGCCCGTGGTGCCGATCGCCCGCTTGCCGAGGAAGCGCTCCGAGACCTGGTCCATCGTCTGGTGGTACGGGGCCACGAGGTGGGCGTTCGCGGAGACGCGCAGCCGGGAGGTGTCCGCCCCGCGCGCCTCGAGGCCGTCGATCTCCTCGAAGAGGGCCTGGGGATTGACGACGACGCCGTTGCCGATCACGGGGACGGCGTTGGGGCTCAGGATGCCCGCCGGCAGGAGCTTGAGCTCGAACTTGTCGCCGCCCACCACCACGGTGTGCCCCGCGTTGTTGCCGCCGTTGGGCTTGACCACGTAGTCCACGCGGCCTCCCAGCAGGTCGGTGGCCTTGCCCTTGCCCTCGTCGCCCCACTGGGCGCCGACGATCACGATTGCTGGCATTGAACGACTCTCCTGCCTGGATGGAACGGGACTTCTCCCGCGGGCCCCGGCGGAGGCGCGCACCGGCCGGGCACGACAACGCCCCTGCGTCGGCCCGCTCCCACCCGCGCGACCGGGACGGCGCGACGCCGGCAGGAAGAGACCCAGGGGCTCGTACCGTGCAAGTCTAGCGGGCCGTGACCCGGGACCGGCATCCGCCGCCCCGTCCGGCGGCCGCCGCGGTCCGATACCCTCGATGCTCATGAGTTCCCCTTCCACGTGGACCCCGGGCGGGTCCCCGTCCTCCGCGCCCGCGGCCGCCCCGGGCACCCACCTCAAGGCCCGGCACCTCGTGATGATGGCCCTGGGCAGCGCGATCGGCACCGGCCTGTTCATCGGCACGGGCGCCGCGATCCGCACCGCCGGGCCGGCGGTGCTGCTGTCCTTCCTGGTGGCGTGCGTGCTGCTCGTGCTCGTGATGCGGGCGCTGGGCGAGATGGCCGCCGCGGATCCGTCCCCCGGCGCGTTCTCCACCTACGCCGAGAAGGCCATGGGCCGCACCGTGGGACGCACCCTCGGCTGGCTGTGGTGGGCGCAGATCGTGGTGGTGGTCGCGGCGGAGGCCACGGCCGCGGCCCAGCTGCTCACGGAGCTGTGGCCGGTGGCCGAGCAGTGGGTGCTGGCGTTGCTGTTCATGGTGGTGTTCACGGCGATCAACCTGGTGCGGGTGCGCACGCTCGGGGAGACCGAGTTCTGGTTCGCGCTGATGAAGGTGCTCGCGGTGCTGGCCTTCCTCGCGGTCGGGATCGCCGTGCTCCTGGGCCTGACCGAGGAGCCCTCCCCGGGGCTCGCGAACCTCACCGCCCACGGCGGCTTCCTGCCCCACGGCCCGACCGGGGTGGCCGCCGCGCTGCTCGTGGTGGTCTTCGCGTTCGGCGGCACGGAGCTCGTGACCATCGCCGCCGCGGAGACCGAGGACCCGCAGCGCAACGTGGCCCGCGCCGTGCGCACCATCCTGGTCCGGATCCTCGTCTTCTACGTGGGCGCCGTGACCGTCATGGTCCTGGTGCTGCCGTGGAACGACGAGCAGCTCTCGGTCAGCCCGTTCGTGGCCGTGCTGGAGACCGCCGGGGTGCCCGGCGCGGACGTGCTGATGGCCGTGGTCATCATCCTGGCGCTGCTCTCGGCCCTCAACGCGAACATCTACGGCGCGTCCCGGATGCTCTGGTCGCTGGCCCGCCGCGGCTCGGCGCCGCGGGCCTTCGCCGACGTCTCCGACCGCGGGGTCCCCCGGAGCGCGGTGGTCGTCTCCGTGCTCTTCGGCTTCGCCGCCGTGGTGCTGAACTACCGGTGGCCCGAGACCGTGCTGCTGTGGATGCTCAACACCGTGGGCGCGACCTGCCTGGTCGTCTGGGGGCTCGCGCTGGTCTCGCAGATCGTCCTGCGCCGCCGCGCGGACCGGGACGGCACCGAGCTGCCCCTGCGGATGTGGGCCTTCCCGTGGCTGTCGTACCTGGCGCTGGCGCTCCTCGCCGGGATCGTCCTGCTCGGGCTGCTCGACGGCGCCGTGCGGGGCCAGCTCCTGCTCACGGCCGGGCTGGTGGCGCTCATCGCCCTGGCCTCGAAGGTGCTCGGCCGCCGGGCCGAGCACGCCCCGCAGGACTGATCCGGCGGAGCCGCGGCTCCGCCGGGGCCACGGGCACAGGACATGCCGCGGTGCGCGGCCGTCGCCGGCGCCGGTGACGGTGTCAGAGGCGGTGCTCCGGCGGGATCAGCGGGCGCTCGGCGCGGACCCGCAGCTCCTGGACCGCCCACGAGTTGCCGTCGGGGTCGCTGAAGCCGAAGACGGTGCCGCCGTCCCGCTCGTCGAGCACCGTGATCCCGCTCACCTCCACGCCCCGGGACAGCAGCTCCTCGCGGGCCGCCCGGGCGTCCGCGACCACCAGCTGGAGCCCGCGCAGGGATCCGGGGGCCATCTCCCGGTGGGCGGGGAGGTTGCCCACCACGATCGAGCAGCCGGACCCGGACGGGGTCAGCTGGGCGATGTCCATCTGCTCGGTGGTGGTGTGGTGGTCGAGGTGGAAGCCGACCTGGTCCCGGTAGAACTCCACGGCCCGGTCGACGTCGCGCACCGGCACCAGCACCACCTCGAGCGTCCAGTCCACGGTCAGGCCCCGCCCTGCGCGGTCCGCCCGCCCAGCAGCTCCTCGAGCCGCTCGTAGCCCTCGGCCACGCCCTTCTCCATGCCGGATCCGACCATCCCGTCGCGGGCCTCCTGGGACGCGTGGACGGTGTGCCCGCGCAGCCGGCACCGGCCGTCGCCCAGGTCCTCGAAATACAGGTACTCCAGGTCCACGGCGTCGGGCCAGCCCTCGTACTCGAAGGTCTGGACCACGAGCTCGTTCTCGCGCACCGTGTGGAAGACGCCGCGGAAGGCGTACTCCTCGGCGCCGTCCTCGCCGCGCTGGACGAACCGGTAGGCGCCGCCGGGGCGGAACTCGAAGCCGTCGATCCGGGTCCGCAGCCCGCGCGGCCCGATCCACTGCCGGAACAGCTCGGGGTCGGCGTGGGCGCGGAAGACGTCGGCCACGGGGTGGTCGAACTCGCGCTCGAAGTCGATGAAGGGCAGGCCGTCGGGGACGGTCAGGTGCAGTGCGTGTCCCATGGTTCAGTCCTGGGTGTGCTCGCCGCGGTCCGCGGCTCGGGTGTCGAGCACGGCGTCGAGGCGGCGGAACTGCTCCTCCCGGACCAGCCGGTACCGGTCGATCCACGCGGTGAGCGCCTCGAGCCGTGCGGGGTCCAGGTGGACGGGCCGGCGCTGGGCGTCACGGGTGCGCGTGACGAGCTGCGCCTGCTCGAGGACCTGGATGTGCTTCGAGACCGCCTGGAGGGAGATCGCGAAGGGTTCCGCCAGTTCGGTGACCGTGGCCGGTCCGCGGCTGAGCCGGGCGACGATGCGGCGGCGGACCGGGTCGGCCAGGGCCAGGAAGGCCCTGTCGAGCTCGTCGTCGCCGGGATCCACGGTGTTTGTCAACTGATTCCTTGATCAACCTGTTGGTTGTCAAAGACTAGGCCGCCCGCCCCGGCCCGGCAAGACCCGAGACCGGATCGTGACGGCCCCGGACCTGCGCTCCTCATGGGCCTCGCCGCCGGTGCGTCGTCGCGCGTCCGTGTTGCGTCCTGTGACGCCGCGGTCGTCACAGTCGGCGCACCGGCGTCTTCTGGGCGCCCGCACTTGGCAGCGCAGCGGGGCAGCCGTTGGAATGGGTCCTGCATCTATCCAGAGCGGCCGAGAGACCTGGCTCGTCGACGCCGCAGCAACCATCCGCGCCCCCGCCACGGGGTGCACGGAACGGTGCTCCCGCCAGGACCGATGGAGCTGTCGCAGCCTCCCGGGTCCACTCCGGGACGGCTGCTGCCCTCCCTCGGGGTGACCCTTGGAGGAAGAACGTGACACCACGCCCGACCGCCCGGCCGGCGCCGCCGTCCCTGTCCTACGAGCTCTATCCGCCGCGCAGCGCGGCGAGCGCCGACATGCTGCTGCGGACTATCGAGGAGCTCGAGCCCACCCGTCCCGACCACGTCTCGGTGACGTACAGCGGGGACGAGCAGCGCCGGGACAGCTCGCTCGCCCTGCTCGACCACCTCCTGGCGCGCACGAGCCTGCGGCCCCTGGCCCACCTGACGTGCGTCGGCAGCACCCGGGCCGAGCTGGAGCAGACCGTGGCCGCACTGGTCCGCCGCGGCGTCCGGGGCGTCCTGGCCCTGCGCGGCGACCTCGACCCGGGGGCCGAGCCGGGCGAGCTGCGGCACGCCGGCGAGCTCGTGGAGCTCGTGCGCGAGGTCGAGCAGCGCCACACCGCGGCCCTGGCGGCCGGCCGGCTCGCCGTGGGCGTGGCCGCCTACCCGACCCGGCACCCGGAGTCGCCGTCCTTCCGGCACGACGTCGAGGTGCTGCTGGCCAAGCAGCGCTCCGGGGCGGACTTCGCGATCACGCAGGTCTACTTCCGCCCGCAGCGCTACGAGCGCCTGGTCGCGGCGGCGCGGGCGGCCGGGGTGACGATCCCGATCGTCCCGGGGATCATGCCGGTCACCGACCCGCGGCGGCTCCGGACGCTGTGCCGGCTGGCGGGCCTGGCGCCCCACCCGGGCCTGGCCGCCGCGCTGGAGGACGCGCCCGGTCCTGCC
>NZ_PDDL01000037.1:0-30519 GCF_020833785.1 Kocuria sp. CCUG 69068 | reverse complement strand
GCACCGGCCCGGGCGCAAGGCGGGCGCCGTCGTCGTGCTCGTGGACGGCGCCCTGGCCCTGTACGTGGAGCGCGGCGGGCGGACCGTGCTCGCGTTCACCGACGACGCGGCCGCCCTGGCCGCCGCCGGCCCCGCCGTGGCCGAGACCGTCCGCCGGGGCGCGGTGGACAAGCTGACCGTCGAGAAGGTCAACGGCGCCGGGGTCCTGGGGCACGGCCCCGTCGAGACCGCGGTGCGGGAGTCCCTGCTGGCCGGCGGGTTCTACTCGACGCCGCGCGGCCTGAGGATGCGCCGATGAGCGCGGACCCGAGCACCGGGGGCGGCCGTGCCCGAGGGTGACACCGTCTACCGCCAGGCCGTCCTGCTGCGCCGCGCCCTGGCCGGGAGGATCCTGACCCGCAGCGACCTCCGGTTCCCGTCGATCGCCACCGCGGACCTCTCGGGGCGCACCGTGACCGAGGTGGTGCCGCGGGGCAAGCACCTGCTGGTCCGCACCGACGGCGGGCCCGACGGCCTGCCCCCGCTCACCCTGCACTCCCACCTGCTCATGGAGGGCATGTGGCACGTCTACCCGCGGGGCGCCCGGTGGCGGCGCCCCGGCCACCAGGCGCGGGCGGTGCTCGAGAACGCGGCCGCGCAGGCCGTCGGCTTCGACCTCGGCATGCTGGACCTCGTGGCCACCGCCGACGAGGACGAGCTCGTGGGCCACCTCGGCCCGGACCTGCTGGGCCCCGACTGGGACCGGGCGGAGGCCCTGGCCCGGCTCGCCGGCCACCCCCGCCGGCGGGTGGGGGCCGCGCTGATGGACCAGCGCAACCTCGCCGGCATCGGCAACGTCTACCGCAACGAGATCCTGTTCCTCCAGCGGCTGCACCCCTTCACCCCGGTGGCCGAGGTCCCGGACCTCGGCGCGGTCGTGGACCTCTCCCACCGGCTGCTGCACGTCAACCGGGACCGCTCGCAGCGCTCCACGGTGGGGGGCCCGGCCCGTCGCGGCGAGCAGTTCTGGGTCTACGGCCGCGGCCGGCAGCCGTGCCGCCGGTGCGGGGCCCCGGTCCGGGAGGCGCGGATCGACGACGCCGAGCTCGTGCCCGGCGAGCCGTACCCCGGGCCGCCGCGGGACCGGGCGGTGTGGTTCTGCGAGCGCTGCCAGCCCCTCCCCTCCTGAGTCCGGCCGTCGCGGCTTATCATGAGATCGCCGCCCCAGCGGCCCGACACCATGAGGAGGCACCATCAACACGACCCTGCTCGGCGCAGAGTACTTCGCGGCACCCGAGGACGGCACGGACGGCGAGGTGTTCCGCTCCGCTTCCCGTGCCTCTGCCGCGGCCCTGGACCAGCGCGAGGACGTGGTCCGCTACAAGGACCGCTTCGCGCTGCGGATCACGGACCAGACCCCGCACGACGTCATGGTCCAGAACCTGCTCTTCCTGCGCGGGGTCCTGGACTCGGCGGGCGTCGACTACCTGCTGGTGCGGGGCAACGACGAGCGCCCCGTCATCGCCGTGGACCTCAAGGACCGTCCCCGGCTCCGGCAGGCCCTGGTGGACGCGGCCGTGGGCGAGCCGTACTACGTCAAGCCGATGGACACCAAGAAGAAGACCGTGCAGCTGCTGGCCGACGGCGAGCTGTCCTCGCGCCGCAACGCGCGGGTCCTGCGGCTGTTCCGGCCCCACTACTCCGCGGAGGCCAGGCTCTACTACGGCGCCGGCACCGGGGTGCAGGTGGAGCTGTGGGAGTTCGGCGAGGACGAGATCCGGCTGCCCATCGAGAACTCGCTGACCCGGCGCACCGTCCCGGTGGCCGAGGCCGTGCGCGGCACCGTGGAGCGCTTCGGCCTCACCTGGCCCACGATCGAGAACATGTTCGCCGACCACGCCATCGACATCGACTTCGCGGTCGACATGATCTTCTCGTGGGTGGACGGCTCCGACGAGGAGTACCGCCGGGTCCGGGCCTCGTACATGGCCGACGCCGTGGTGGGCGAGGGCGACGCGCACGAGGCCCGCTTCCGGCAGGTCGACGAGCTGAAGTACGCCCTGCGCTCGGTGCACATGTTCGCCCCCTGGGTGCGCAACATCTACATCGCCACCGACTCCCGGCCGCCGGCGTGGCTGGCCGAGCACCCGCGCGTGCGGGTCGTGCGCAGCGAGGAGTTCTTCGCGGACACCTCGGCCCTGCCGATCTACAACTCCCAGGCGGTGGAGGCGCAGCTGCACCACATCGAGGGGCTCTCGGAGCACTACCTGTACTCCAACGACGACATGTTCTTCGGCCGCCCGATCGGCCCGGCGCTGTTCTTCTCCCCGGGCGGGATCACGAAGTTCGTGGAGAACGAGACCCGCATCGGCCTGGGCGAGAACTCCGCCGAGCGCTCCGGCTTCGAGAACGCCGCCCGCGTCAACCGCCGGCTCCTGTGGGAGCGCTTCGGCCGGATCACCACCCGCCACCTGCAGCACTGCGCCGCGCCCCTGCGGCGCAGCGTGGTGGCCGAGATGGAGCGGGAGTTCCCGGCGGAGTTCGCCCGCACCGCGTCCAGCCGCTTCCGCGCGGCGGACAACATCTCGGTGACGAACTCGCTCTACCACTACTACGCGCTGCTGACCGGCCGGGCCGTGACCCAGGAGACGGCCCGCACGGAGTACGTGGACACCACCACGCGCGCCGGGCTGCAGCAGATGGAGAAGCTGCTCGGCCGCCGCAACCTCGACATGTTCTGCCTCAACGACGGCAGCTTCCCGGAGGTGCCCGGTCCCGAGCGCGCGGAGCGGATGACGGAGTTCCTGGAGCGCTACTACCCCATCAAGGCTCCCTGGGAGAAGTGACCGCGGAGAATGAGCGGGGCCGGTGCGGGATCCCGCACCGGCCCCGCTCGCTCTCCGCGGCTCGACGACCGCCGCGTCCGAGCCGGGGCTCAGGTGCGCGGCCGGTCCCCGGGGCCGGGGTCGCCGTCGGGGCGGGTGCTGCCGTCGTGCAGGGTGTCGCCGTCGCTCCGGGTGTCGCCGTCGTGCCGGGTCCGGGTGTCCGGTCCGGCGTCGCCGTCCTGCCAGGGGGCCTCGTCGGAGCGCGTCCCGGAGGCGCGATCGGTGACGTCCTCGCGGCGTCCGCGGGAGGCGTCAGCAGGGGTGGAGTCGTCCCCGTCCGGGACGAGCGAGGCGGCGTCCCGGCGATGGGTCTCCGCCTCCTGGCGGACCTTCTCGGCGTCCTCGGTGCGCCGCTGGGCGTCCTGCTCGAGGCGGTCGGCCTCGATCCGGGCCTTCTCGGCCTCGGCGCGGGCCGCGTCCGCGTCCGCCTTCCGCTCGCGGGCCGAGAGGTCCTCCTCCTCGCTGCGGGCGCGCAGCTCGGCGGCGCGCTGCTGGTTCTCCCGCCGCTCCACGGCCTCGCGCTCCTTCTTCTTGCGGCTCCCGGCCAGCACGGCCAGGACGACCACGGCCAGCACGGCCAGGGCCAGCACGATCCAGATCCAGGTTTCCATCGGATGTTCCTCCTCGGTAGGTCCCCACGTTCCTCAATAGAAGCAGAGCCGGACGGGTCCGGCTACAGGCCCCGGCGCCCCGGCGGGTGGCTCCGTGCCGGAGCACCCCGGGGTCGTGCCACCGGCACGGGGCGCACCGGCCGCCGGGCGGCGTGCGCGGGAGACCCGCGCCGCCCGGGTGCGTGCTCCGCCGGCGCAGTGGCCGGGGGATCGTGCCTTGCCAGCGGCGGTTTCGGCAGCACGCTTCCCGCTCCGCCCCGCCGCGCCCCCGGGCCGCCCGAGCAGCGCGGCGCCGGGCCGGGGAGCACGGGTCGCCCCGCGGGACACGGGGCGCCCGCGCCGTCGTGACCGAACATGACCCTCCGCGTCGGGCCGGGTCGCCGCCGCCGTGCCGTCCCGGCGCCGCTCCACCCGCCGCACGGTGGCGGACCCCGGCACCGGGGAGCGCATCGAGCGCTCCGAGACCGACCTCATCTGAGCGGACGCGGAGCGGCTCACACCAGGGCGGGGACCTTCCGCAGCGCCTCCTGGAGGGCGCCCAGGACGAGGGCCACCGACCCGGCGTCGGCGTTGGGGCCCATCAGGCCGATCCGCCACACGGTGTTCGCGTACTCCTTCACGCCCGCCCCGATCTCCACGGAGAAGTGCTCCAGCAGGTAGGCCCGCACCCAGGCGGAGTCGACGCCCTCGGGCACCTTGACCGTGGTCAGCTCCGGGAGGCGGTGCCCCTCGGCGGCGAACAGCTCCAGCCCCATGTCCTGCAGCCCGGCCTGGAGCGCGTCGCCCGCGGCCTGGTGACGGGCCCAGACGTTCTCCAGGCCCTCCTCGGCGATCCGGCGCAGCGCGGCGTCCAGGGACGCGATCATCGCCGTGGGCGCGGTGTGGTGGTAGGTCCGGGCCCGGCCCTGGGCCTCGCCCACGTAGCCGCCGAGCATGCCCAGGTCCAGGTACCAGGAGCGGGGGTGCTGCACCCGGCGCTCGAACGCGGCGTCCGAGATCGTGAACGGCGCCAGTCCCGGGGCGACCCCCAGGCACTTCTGGGTGCCCGCGTAGCCGAGGTCCACCCCCCAGTCGTCCGCGCGCAGCTCGATGCCGCCGATGGACGTGACCGCGTCCACGAGCAGCAGGGCGTCGCCCTTGAGCTCCCCCAGCGCGGCGATGTCGGAGCGCACGCCCGTGGAGGTCTCCGCGTGCACCGCCGCGATGATCTTCGGGGACGGGTGCGCCTCCGCGACGCGCTGCGGGTCGATCGGCTCCCCGTAGGGGAAGTCCACGCGCACCACCTCGGCGCCGCACCGGGCCGCGACGTCGCACATCCGCTCGCCGAACAGCCCGTTGACGGCGACGACGACGACGTCGCCCTCCTCCACCGTGTTGACGAACGCCGCCTCCATGCCGGCGGAGCCCGTGGCGCTCAGCGGCAGGGTGCGCCGGTTGTCCGTGCCCCAGACGGTGCGCAGGCCGTCGCAGGCGCTGTCCATGACGTCGAGGAAGGCTGGATCCAGGTGGCCGAGCAGCGGGTGGCCCAGCGCCGCCGTGGCCTCCGGGTAGGGGTTGGACGGGCCGGGGCCGAACAGGTGTCGCTGGATCAGGGGCACGGTGCACTCCTCAGGGGAACGGGTGGACGGGTCCGCCGACCAGCCTATGGCCTGCCCGTGCCGGCGGCCGTCAGCGTGCGGCCCCGCAGGTCGCCGGAGACCTCACCGGCGTCCGAGCCGGCGGAGCAGCGGGCCGAGGCGTCGCGCCGGGGCCCGCCGCGGGGCGGAGCCCTCCGTGCGTCCGTCCGGGCGGCGGGGCTGCCGGGCGATCTCCGACCAGGAGGCGAACATCGCGCTGCCCTCGGTGGCCGTCACGCGGTTCTGCAGCGTGGGGCGCCCCGCGGGGCCCTGGACCACACCGGTGCGCTTGTCGTAGGTGAAGCCGTCGTCGAGGACGATGTGCCGGTCCGTCTCGGTGACCACGGTGTACAGCACCACGTGCTCGCCGGAGTCCGCCCCGGGGTGGACGGCGGCGCGAGCGCCGGGGTGCGTGGCGCCGCCGTGGTTGAAGTCGAACAGGTCGGCCATGGGAGGGGCGTCCTCCTGAGAGCTCGGGGACTCCGGTCGCCGGCACGGCGCCGGCGACGGTCCGGCCCGGGCCCGGTGGCGTGCGGACCCGGTGCGGCGGGTGGGCGCTCCCCACTCTAGCGACCGGTCGCGGGGCCCTCGAGGCGCCGGGTCGCTCTCCCGGCCGGGGCCCCGGGCCGGGGGAGCGCCCGAGGGCTTCCCGCCCCGCGGGCTCGGTCCCGCGGACTCAGTCCCGGGGGCCGGCCGGGACCGGCTGGTGGGTCTCGTACATCCGCGCCGCCACGACCAGGGCCGAGACGGCGCTGATGCCGGCGGCGGCCCAGACCGCGGCGTGCAGGCCCAGCAGGTCGGCCACGATCCCCCCGAGCACGGCCCCGACCGCGTAGCCCAGGTCGCGCCAGACCCGGTAGACGCCCACGGCCCGGCCGCGCCACACGGGGTGGGCGACGTCGCCCACCACCGCCAGCAGCGTCGGGTAGACCATCGCGGTGCCCGCCCCGAGCAGGACCGTCCCGGCGGCCCAGCCGCCGAACCCGTCGCCGGCGGCGATGACGGCCAGGGCCGCGGCCTGGGTGGCCATCCCGGCGGTGATCAGGTGCTTGCGCCCGACCCGGTCCGACAGGGCGCCGGTGACCAGCTG
This sequence comes from Kocuria sp. CCUG 69068, assembly GCF_020833785.1. Taxonomy (NCBI): domain Bacteria; kingdom Bacillati; phylum Actinomycetota; class Actinomycetes; order Micrococcales; family Micrococcaceae; genus Kocuria; species Kocuria sp. CCUG 69068. Next base: position 24,338 of record NZ_PDDL01000037.1, on the reverse strand, counting down.
CCCGACGCCCCACACCCCGGGGTAGAGGGCGAAGAGCAGCCCGATCTGGGACACCGTGAGCTCCGCGGTGGCGAACAGCAGGGGGAACAGGCCCCAGGAGAGCCCGAAGTTGAGGTTGTTGACCAGCCCCGCCTGGCTGGCCGAGGACAGCGCGGGCTCCCTCAGGCTGGTCTGGGCGATGATCTGGCGGTCGGTGAGACCGGCGTGCAGGTGGTCGTGCATCCCGTCGGCGCGCGGGGTGTGCCGGCCGGCGTCGAGCAGCGCGTGGCCGCGGGTCTCCTTGACGAAGGCCCCCGACAGCAGCAGCGCCAGGGCGGTGTAGGCCAGGCCCAGCAGGAACGGGGCCGGGCGCAGCCCGTACTGCTCGGCCAGGTACCCGGCCAGCAGGGAGGTCACGGCCACCGCACCGTAGCCGGCGGCCTCGTTGAGCCCCATGGCCAGTCCGCGCTGGGCCGGGCCCACCAGGTCGATCTTCATCACCACGGTCGTGGACCAGGTCAGGCCCTGGTTGACGCCGAGCAGCACGTTGGCGGCCACCACCCACCCCCAGTCCGGGGCGAAGATCAGCATCAGCGGCACCGGCACGGCGAACAGCCAGCCCACCAGCAGCACCGGCTTGCGCCCGTACCGGTCGGAGAAGGTGCCGGCGAACCAGTTGGCGATCGCCTTGGTGATCCCGAACGCGGCCACGTAGGTGAAGATGAAGGTGTAGTCGGTCAGCCCGAACTCGTCGGCGGCCAGCAGCGGCAGCACGGTCTGCTGCTGGCCGACCATGCCGCCGACCAGGGCGTTGACCGCCACCAGGAGCGTGAACTGGGCGGCGTTGGCGCGCAGCCCCAGACGGAGGGGCTCGGGCGTGCCGGAGGGTCTCGTCTGCCGACCCATGGCCGCTCCTTCCGGTGTCGTGGGCCCGCCGGACGGCGTGCCCGCTGATGCTCCGAGGAACCGGGAGCAGTGCTGTCAGCAGTGTTCCACGGTTCGCCGGAGGATCGGCCGAGGGAGGGGCGGCGTGACACAGCGCGGGCGGCGCGGCACGCGGAGCCCGGCCCTCCTCCCCCGCCGGCACGCCGGGGCACCTGTTGTGGTCGGGCACACTCCTCGGTAACCTCTGGACAGGCCCACGGCGGGCCCGGATCCCCGGGCCATCTACCAGGCAGAACCGCACCATCGACCACGCAGCGGCCGCCGTCGGCGCACGTCCCCCCGCCCCGGCCCGGGACGCTCCCCGGCGACATCTGCCCCCACCCCGGGAGTTCCGCATGGACACTGACCGCACCCCGCCCGCCGACGCCCGGCAGCTGCTGCTGGAGGCCATCGACCTGGCGGTGGGCAACGCCGCCGTCGACGGCGGCCCCTTCGGCGCCGTCGTCGTCACCGCCGACGGCCGCCGCTTCAGCGGCGTCAACCGCGTCACGGCCGACAACGACCCCACCGCGCACGCGGAGGTCATGGCGATCCGCGCCGCCTGCCGCGAGCTGGGCACCTTCGACCTCTCGGGCGCGACCCTCTACACCAGCTGCGAGCCGTGCCCCATGTGCCTGTCCGCCTCGCTGTGGGCCCGGCTGGACGCCGTCTGGTTCGCCGCGGACCGGCACGACGCGGCCGCCGGCGGCTTCGACGACGCCGAGTTCTACGAGTACTTCGCCACGCCCGAGCACGAACGGTCGCTGCCCGTGCGTCCGGTGGCCCTTGCCGAGCGCACCGCGCCGTTCGAGGCCTGGGCCAGGAACGTCGCGCGCACGGCCTACTGAGCCTCCGTGCGGTCGCGCTCCCGGGCCGCCGCGGCGACCTGCCGGAGGACGTCACCGCACGTCGGAGCCGATCCGTACCGGAATTGTGAGCCGCCTTACGAAATGGTGAACATTTATTTACATGTCAGTACCCTTGCATCGGCGAGCAGCGGCCGGCTCACGGGTCCGATGTGCGATGCACGTGGGGGGACACCGGAGCACAGCCGGTCGAGCTCCACGGGCGCCGCCCTCGTCCTGATGCATCGAGGACGGCGCCCCTCCTGTCCAGCGCCGGAACCGTTTCCCGAACTGGATTCACGGCCCCGGACCGAGGTCCGGGGCCGTGGCCGGAAGAGCCGCTAGACCAGCTCGTCCGTGAGGTGGTTCGGCGTGCCGAACCGGTGGGCGGTGATGCTGATCGCCTGCTCGTGCAGGAACGGCAGCAGCTCGACCCGGCCGGCCCCGGTGACGGGGTGGGCGTAGACGGCCAGGTCCGGGCGCGAGCCCGTCGCGGCGATGAGGGCCGCGCGGTCCCCGCCGATGAGGCGGACGCGCCCGCCCCCGAGGGCGGGGGCGCCGGCCAGCCACGCGGCGTCGTCCTCCACCCGCACGGGCACGCCGCGGTCGGTGAGCACGGCGCGCACCGGGGCGGGCAGCTCGTGCGCCGTGGAGACGGTCAGCGCGGAGCCCGCCCGCAGCCCGGCGGCGACGACGCGCAGCAGGTCGGCGAGCGGCTCGCCCTCGGACAGGCGCACCGTGACGGGCAGGGGCAGGTAGCGGAAGACGTTGCGCTCGGCGTAGAGCCCGGTGACGTCCTCGGCGACGCCGAACTCCTCGGCCCAGGCGGCCTCGTCGCTGCGCATCGCCTGCTCGAGGCCCTGCGCCTCGGCCGGCCCGAGGTCCGCCGTGCCCGAGTGCGCGGCCTGCAGCAGCTCGACGGCGGCCGCCTCGGCCACGGGGAGCCCGGCCCCGCGCAGCGGCGCCGGCTCCCACTCGCCCAGGCCCATGAGGTAGCTGGGCCCGCCGGCCTTGGTGCCGGGGCCGACGGCCGACTTCTTCCACCCGCCGAAGGGCTGGCGCTGGACGATGGCCCCGGTGATGTGGCGGTTGACGTACAGGTTGCCGGCCTGGACGTGCTCGAGCCAGTAGCCGATGTCCTCCGGGTCCAGGGAGTGCAGGCCGGCGGTGAGGCCGTACTCCACCTCGTTCTGGAGGGCCACGGCCTCCTCCAGGGTCTCGGCGGTCATCACGCCGAGCACCGGGCCGAAGTACTCCACCAGGTGGAACTCGGAGCCGCGCTGCACGCCGGTGCGCACGCCCGGGGACCACAACCGGCCGGTCCCGTCGAGCTGCTGCGGCTCGATCAGCCAGGACTGCCCCTCCTCGAGGGTGGTCAGGGCCTGGAGCAGCTTGCCCTCGGCGGGCTCGGTGAGCGGGCCCATCTGCGCGGCAGGGTTGGTCGGGTGGTCGACGGTCAGGGAGGTCACGGCGTCCACGAGCTGGTTGCGGAAGCGGCGGGACTGCGCCACGGAGCCGACCAGGATCACCAGGGAGGCCGCCGAGCACTTCTGCCCGGCGTGGCCGAACGCCGAGTAGGCGACGTCCTTGGCGGCGAGGTCGAAGTCGGCGCTGGGCGTGACGATCAGCGCGTTCTTCCCCGAGGTCTCGGCCAGCAGCGGCAGATCGGAGCGGAAGGTGCGGAACAGCTCCGCCGTCTCGTAGGCGCCGGTGAGGATCAGCCGGTCCACCGCCGGGTGGGAGATCAGCTGGCGGCCGAGGGCGCGCTCCTCGAGGTCCACGAGGGCGAGCACGTCGCGGGGGATCCCGGAGGCGTCGAGGGCCTCCCAGAGTGCCTCGGCGACCACGGCGCCGCAGCGCTTGGTCGGGCCGGCCGGCTTGAACACCACCGGGGAGCCGGCGGCGAGGGCCGCCAGCGCGGACCCTGCCGGGATGGCCACCGGGAAGTTCCACGGCGGGGTCACCACGGTGAGCCGGGAGGGCACGAAGGACGCGCCGTCGACCTCGTCCAGCTCACGGGCGCGCTCGGCGTAGTAGTGGGCGAAGTCGATCGCCTCGCTGATCTCCGGGTCGGCCTGGTCGAGGGTCTTGCCGGCCTCGGCGGCGGCGACCTCGAGCAGCTCGGCCCGGCGGGCGGACAGGGCGTCGCCCGCGCGGTGGAGCACCTCGGCGCGCTGGGCGCCGCTCAGCGCGGCCCAGCCGCGCCCGGCCTCGAGGGCCGCCTCGATGACACGGTCGAGCTGCTCCTCCGTGCGCAGCGCCGCGGCCGTGACGGTCGCCACGCCGGCCCGGGAGCCGGGGACCCGGGCGAGGATCGCCCGCCCCCAGTCCCGGTTGGCGGCCACGGCCGGGTCGGTGTCCGGCGTGTTGGTGAACGCGTCGACCGGGGCGGGCGGCACGGGCAGGCTGCGGTCCTGGACCCGGTGGGGGGCCGGCACGGTGTCGTCGAGGCCGGCCAGGGAGGCGAGGAAGCGCTGCTTCTCGCGCTCGAAGAGCTCCTCGTCGGTGGAGAGCTCGAAGACCGCGGACATGAAGTTCTCGCGGGACGCGCCCTCCTCGAGCCGGCGGATCAGGTAGGCGATGGCCACGTCGAACTCGGCCGGGTGCACCACGGGGGTGTAGAGCAGCAGGGACCCGACGTCGCGCTTGACGGCCTCGGCCTGGCCGGTGGCCATGCCGAGCAACATCTCGAAGTCCACGGCCCCGGCCACGCCGCGCTCGGTGGCCAGCAGCCAGGCGAAGGCGATGTCGAAGAGGTTGTGCCCGGCGACGCCGATGCGCACGGCGTCCGTGTGCTCGGGCTGCAGCGCGTAGTTGAGGACCCGCTTGTAGTGGGTGTCCGAGTCCTGCTTGGTGCCCCAGGTCGCCAGCGGCCAGTCGTGCAGGGACGCCTCGACCTGCTCCATCGGCAGGTTCGCGCCCTTGACCACGCGCACCTTCACGGGGGCGCCGCCGGCGGCGCGGCGGGCGGCGGCCCACTCCTGCAGGCGGATCATCGCGGCCAGGGCGTCGGGCAGGTAGGTCTGCAGGACGATGCCGGCCTCCAGGTCCTTGAACCGGGGCTGGTCGAGGATCCGGGTGAAGACCTCGAGGGTCATGTCCAGGTCCTTGTACTCCTCCATGTCCAGGTTGATGAACTTGGGCGCGGTGAAGGAGGCGGCCCGCTCGTACAGCGGGGTGAGCTTCTCGACGACCTCGGTCACGGCCTCGTCGAAGGCCCAGGGCGAGTGCGGGGCGACGGTGGAGGAGACCTTGATGGAGACGTAGTCGACGTCGGGGCGGGCCAGCAGGTCGTGGGTGCCCTGCAGCCGCCGGGCGGCCTCGCGGTCCCCGAGCACGGCCTCGCCCAGGAGGTTGACGTTGAGCCGGACGTCGTCCTTGCGGATCTTCGCGATCGACCTCCCCAGCTTGGCCTCGCTGGCGTCCACGATGAGGTGGCCCACCATCTCGCGCAGCGCCTTGCGGGCCGCGGGGATGACGACCTGCGGGGCCACGGGGGCGAGGGCCCCGCCCGCGCGCACCGCGGAGCGCAGGTACCAGGGCAGGAAGCCGGGGACCTTCGGCGCCAGCCGGGCCAGGTTGCGGGCCGCCACCCGGAGGTCCTCGGGGCGGATGACGCCGTCCACGAAGCCCACCGTGAAGTCCAGGCCGGCGGGATCCTTCAGCACCCCCGCCAGCTGCTCCCCCGAGGCGTCCCTGGGGAACTGCTCCGCCTCGGTGAGCCAGCGGCGCACCGTGGCCACGGCCTGCTCGGGCAGCGACGCCGGGATGGCGGCGTGGGAAAGGGTGCGTCCCACCGCGGGGCGGCCGGGGGCCTGCGCTGCCGGGGGGACGGGGATCGTCGTCATGGGTGGTACTCCCTGGGTTGGGTCGAAAGCACTGCGGTACGTCCAGTGTGCGCCCCGGGACGATTCGGATAAAGTGAAGAATTCCACAGATGATTCATCAGCAGTACTAATCTTTGGGAGGCGGCGGAATGCTGGACGTGCGCAAGCTGCGGCTGCTGCGGGAACTCGCGCTGCGGGGCACCCTCGCGGAGGTCGCCGCCGCCCTGAACTTCAGCCCCTCGGCGGTCTCCCAGCAGCTCTCGGCGCTGGAGAAGGAGGCGGGGGTGGCCCTGCTCTCGAAGGCCGGCCGGCGGGTTCAGCTCACGCCGCAGGCGGAGATCCTGGTGGCGCGCACCACCGAGCTGCTGGACGTCCTGGAGCGCACCGAGTCGGACCTGGCGGCGTCGCTGAGCACGGTCACCGGCACCGTGCGGGTCGCCGTGTTCCAGTCCGCGGCCCTGGCGCTGCTGCCGGAGGTGCTGGGCGCCATGCGCCGCGAGCACCCGGACGTGCGGGTCGAGATGGTGCAGGCCGAGCCGGAGCGGGCCCTCTACGAGACCTGGGCCCGGGAGTTCGACGTGGTCGTGGCGGAGCAGTACCCGAGCCACGCCGCCGCCCACCACCCGGACCTGGACCGGCGGCGGCTGATCACGGACGCCATCCGCCTGGCCGTCCCCCCGGGCCCCGAGCACGCGTCCGTCGCCTCCCTGCGGGACGCCCGCGAGCTCCCGTGGGTCATGGAACCGCGGGGAGCCGCCTCGCGGCACTGGGGCGAGCAGCTGTGCCGGCGGGCGGGCTTCGAGCCGGACGTCCGGTTCTCGACGGCGGACCTGCAGGCGCAGACCCGGCTCGTGGAGTCCGGCAACGCCGTGGCGCTCATGCCGGACCTGATGTGGGCGGGCGGGGACTCGCCCTGCCGGCTGGTCGACCTGCCGACCGGGCCCCGGCGGACGGTGTTCACCTCGATCCGCGGAGCGAGCGCCCACCGCCCGGCGATCCTCGCGCTGCGCGCCGCCCTCGAGACGGTGGCCGCCGGCCTGGCCGGACGGATGGAGTGAGCCGGAGGGAGCCGGCCGGGCGGAGCGCTACGGGCGGAGCGCGGCCCGGCCCGTGAGCGCCCCGCGCAGCCGGTCGTCCGCGATCTGCTCCAGCAGCCACGGGCTGAGCAGGAACGGCGCGGCCTCCGCCGCGGCGAACAGCTCCTCCGGGGCGATCCAGGCGACCTCCGCGACCTCGGCGGGCAGCGGCCGGGGCCGCCCGGTGGCCCGCGCCAGGTAGACGGGGCAGAACTCGTTCTCCACGATCCCGGAGGCGTCCACCGCCCGGTAGCGGAAGTCGGGCAGCACCTCCGTCATCCCCGTCACCTCGAAGCCCAGCTCCTGGCCGGCGCGGCGCGCGATGGCCTCGACGAACCCCTCGCCGGGGCCCGGGTGACCGCAGAAGCTGTTGGTCCACACCCCGGGCCAGGTCTTCTTCGCGAGCGCCCGGCGGGTCAGCAGCAGCCGCCCGTCGTCGTCGAGGACGTAGCACGAGACCGCCAGGTGCAGGGGGGTGTCCGTGGTGTGCACCCCGGCCTTGGGCGCGGTTCCGATGGGACGGTGCGCCTCGTCGAGGAGGACGACTTCTTCGGCTGACATGGGCCTCGTTCCGGTCGGCGGGCGGGTGCGGGTGCTCCCCCATTCTCGCAGGATCCGCGGGGCGGCGGTACGCGGGCCCGCCGAGTGGACAACGGGGCGCGGGCGGAGCACGATCGGGAACCATGCGACGACGTCGGCCCGCCACCGCCCCCCTGCCGCTGCGGGACGGGGTGGACCCGGTCCGGGTGCGGCTGCCGGCCGCCGGGGCCGACGCCCCCGGGACCGTCCGCGGCTATCTGCTGAGCAGGTTCCCCGCGTCCGCGCCCGAGCTCGAGGAGCTCTTCGCGGCCGGCGGGATCGTCGACGACGCCGGGCGGCCCCTCCCCCACGACGCTCCCCTCCGCCCCGGCGGCTCGGTCTGGTACCACCGCGCCCTGCCCGAGGAGCCGGAGCTGCCCGGGGACCTGCCGGTCCTGTTCGAGGACGAGTGGCTGCTGGCGGTCGACAAGCCGCACGGGCTGCCCACCACGCCGCGCGGCGGCTTCGTGGCGCAGAGCGCGCTCGTGAAGCTGCGGCGCGCCCGCCGCGAGGACCGGCTCTCCCCGCTGCACCGGCTCGACCGCGGCACCGCGGGGGTGCTGCTGCTCTCGCGGGACCCCGGCACCCGGGGCCGGTTCCAGACCCTCTTCCAGGAGCGTGCGGTGGCGAAGGAGTACGAGGCCGTGGCCGCGCACCGGCCCGGGCTGCGCCTCCCGCGGCTCGTCGAGTCCCGCATCGTCAAGGACCGCACGTCCCTGCAGGCGCGGGAGGTGCCGGGACCCGTCAACGCCCGCACCGAGGTGGAGAGCGCCGGGCCGCCGTTCGCGGACGAGGAGGGGACGTGGGCCCGCTACGTCCTCCGGCCCGAGACCGGGCGCACCCACCAGATCCGGGTGCACCTGGCCGGCCTGGGCGTCCCGGTGCGCCACGACCCCCTGTACCCGCAGGTGCGGCCGGCCGGCGCCGAGGACCCCGGCCGGCCGCTTCAGCTGCTGGCCCGCCGCATCGCCCTCGTCCACCCGGTGACCGGCGAGCCGCTCGTGCTCGAGAGCCGCCGCGCCCTGCCGTCCGGGGACGCCGCGTGAGGGCTCCGCACGCCCCCCGGGCGACGGGCCGCGTCCCGGCGCCGGACGTGGCCCGGGGGCTCATGCTCTGGGTCATCGCGGTCGCCAACGTCACCGTCTGGATCTGGGCTGCCGGGCCCACGGACGGTCCCCGGGACCGGACGCTGGGCACCGGTGCGGGCACCGCGGCGTGGACGGCGAACGACGTCGTCAACATGGCCATGTCGATGCTCGTGGACGGCCGCGGCTTCCCCCTGTTCTCGTTCCTGGTCGGCTACGGCGTGGGCCAGATCGCCGCGCGGGAGGCCGCCCGCGGCACGCCGCCGCCCCTGGCGCGCCGGCTGCTGCTGCGCCGCTACGGGTGGCTGCTCCTCATCGGGGCCCTGCACGCGTGCCTGCTCTTCCCCGGGGACATCATCACCGCCTACGCGTTCGGCGGGCTCTTCCTCGCCGTGCTGATCGCCGAGAGCACGCGCACCCTCGTGATCCTCTCCGCCCTCGGCTCGGTGCTCATGGTGCTCTACGGTGCGGCGAGCTGGTCCGTGCGGACACCCGGCACGCCGCCCTTCCCCAGCCTGGTGGCGGACTCGGTCCCGGAGCGGCTGGTCCTCGGGCTCGTGGAGGGGCTCGGGGTGGTGTCCTTCGCCCCGCTCCAGCTGCTCGGCCTGCTGCCCATGCTGCTGCTCGGGCTGGCCCTGAGCCGGTACCGCGTGCTCGAGGACCCCGGGCCCCGCCGCGGCCGGCTGCTGGTCACGGCCCTGGTCTGCATCGGGCTCGGGCTGCTCACGGGCGTGGGCACCGGACTCCTGACCACGGACCGGCTCGAGCCCTCGCCGACCGCCGGGTCCGTGCTCACCGGCCTGGACGCGGTGACCGGCGCCGCGCAGGGCATCGGCTACGCGCTGCTCGTGGCGCTGGTCTGCGACCGCGTGCTGGGCCCCCGGGCCGCGGCCCTCCGGGCGCGCGAGCATCCCGCGCTGTGGTCGCTGCAGGCCCTCGGCCGCCGGTCGATGAGCGGCTATCTCGCCCAGTCCGTGCTGTTCACCGTGCTGCTGCCCCCGTTCGCACTGGGGCTCGGCCGCTCCCTGACGCCCACCGCCGCGCTGCTGCTCGGCTCCGCCGTGTGGCTGGTCACGCTGCTCGGCGCGGCCCTGCTGGAGCGGCGCGGCCTCCCCGGACCGGCCGAGACCCTGCACCGGCGGCTCTTCCTCGGCCCCGGTGGGAACCGCGCCGAGGACCGCGGCGGGCCGCCGGCCCCGGCGAGCGCCTAGGCTCGGCACCAGCACCCCTCCCCCGCCAGCACAGGAGTTCCCATGCCCCCGACGACCGGAGCGGGCGCCGCGCCCACCGCGGCGACCCCCGAGCCCACCGCACACCCCACGCCCACCGAGCACCCCGGCGCCGCCGCACCGGGCGCCGCGGCCGCGCTGCGTGCCGACAAGGCCGCCCACTCGGTCCGAGAGCTGTTCGCCGGACGGGCGCTGGGGGTGCCCGGCACGCTGCTCGGCGCCCCGGCGCACCCGCGTCCCACGTCCCCGAAGGCCCCGTGGCACTACTGGTGGCAGGCGCACCTGCTCGACGCCCTCGTGGACGCCGGGCTGCGGCACCTGGACGACCCGGCGCGGGCCCGGCGGTTCCGCCGGGAGGGGCACCGCCTGCTGCGGGGCATCACCCTGCGCAGCGGCGGCCGGGTGACCCACAACTCCTACTACGACGACATGGCGTGGCTGCTGCTGGCCGTGGGCCGTCTCGCCGAGCTGGACCGCGCCCTGACCGGCCGGCCGGACGTCGCGTGCCTGGACGCGGGCAGCGCCCTGCTCGCCCGGCTCGAGCGGGGCCACACCGGGGACCTCGGGGGCGGGGTCTTCTGGAACACCCGCCACGACGTCAAGAACACGGCGTCCTCCGCGCCCACGGCCCTCGGCTTCGTGCGCACGCACCGCCGGGAACAGGCCGGCGCGGTGCTCGACTGGCTGCGGGCCACCCTCTGGGACCCGGAACGGAAGGTCTTCCACGACGGTCTGCAGCTGGTCGCCGCCGGGTCCGGCACCGAGGTGACGCGCCGGGACGAGAGGCTGTTCAGCTACAACTCCGGGCCGGTGCTCGGTCTGCTCCTCGAGCTCGCGGACGCCCCGGGCACGGGCGAGCAGGACCGGGCGGACCTGCTGCGCACGGCCGCCGACGTGGTGGCGGGCGCCGCGCAGGAGTACGGCCGCGACCTGGACGGACGCCCCGTCCTGCGCACCCACGGCGGCGGGGACGGCGGCCTGTTCAGCGGGATCCTGGCCCGCTACCTCTCCGATGCCGCCCTGCACCCGGGACTGCCCGCCGCGGCGCGCCGCACCGCGGCCGCGCTCGTGACCGGCACTGCCGACGCCCTGTGGGCGGGCCGGCGGGAGTTCGATCCCGCGGTGGACTTCAACGCGCCCCCCACCGCACCGGCGGCCGCCGGCGAGACGGTCGCGATCTTCTCCCCGGACCCGGCGCGGCACGCCGACGAGTCGCAGCGCCCCGGCGTGCCGGTCGAGCTGTCCACGCAGGTGCAGGCGTGGACGGTCCTGGAGGCCGCCGCCCGGCTGGCCCGCCCGGGAGCGGTCCCCGGGGACGCCGGCTCCGCTGAGCGCTGAACCGGCCGCCCCGGGCGGTGCGGGCCGTGGCCCCGCCCGGGGTCTTGGGATAGAACAGCAGTATGAACTTCCTCCGCACCCCCGATCCGAACCCCGGTTGGCTCAACGAGGACGACCTGCAGGAGGCCCGGCGCCGCCTGCCGATGGTCTACGTGCAGGCCCTGCCGGTCCGGCTCGATCCGCTGGGCTACCTCTCCGAGATCGGGCTGCTGCTGCAGGCGACCCCCGAGGGGAAGATGATGTACACCTTCGTCTCCGGCCGGGTGCTGTACCGGGAGACCATCCGGGCCGCGCTGCTGCGCCATCTGGAGAAGGACCTGGGGGCCATGGCGTTCCCGCAGCTGCCGGTCTCCACCACGCCCTTCGCCGTGGCCGAGTTCTTCCCCTCGCCGTCCGAGACGGGGCTGACCGACGACCGGCAGCACGCGGTGGCGCTGAGCTACATCGTGCCGGTGCGCGGGGAGTGCAGCCCCCGCCAGGACGCCCTGCAGCTGTCCTGGATGAGCCCCGAGGAGGCGCTCAGCCCCGAGGTGCAGGCGGAGTTCGCGGGCGGTCGCGGAGACCTGGTGCGCCAGGCCGTGGCCCACGCCGGCTGGGGCCGCTGAGCGGCGTCACCGGCGCACGGGCGCTCGCCGTCACCCGCCCCCGGGGCGGTGACGCACAATGGACGGGTGCCCGCTCCAGAAGAGACCCTGCTCCCCGCCGCCGCCCGCTCCGACTTCGGCTTCGCGGTGGAGCACCGGCTCGCCGAGACCGCCACGATCGCCGGCGGGCGCCTCGAGGCCAACGGCGGCCCGTTCCTGGGCCGCACCGGGACCATCACCACCCCGCACGGGACGATCCGCACCCCCGCGTTCGTCCCCGTCGGCACCGCCGCCACCGTCAAGGCGGTGCTGCCCGAGTCCATGGCGGAGCTCGGCGCGCAGGCCCTGCTCGCCAACGCCTACCACCTCTACCTCCAGCCCGGCGCGGACGTCCTGGACGCCGCGGGCGGGCTCGGAGCGTTCATGAACTGGTCCGGCCCCACCTTCACGGACTCCGGGGGCTTCCAGGTCATGTCCCTGGGCTCGGGGTTCCGGAAGGTCATCGACATGTCCACGGTCGCGGCCTCGGCGGCGGGGGACGACGACGTCGCGACCGGCAAGGAGCGCATGGCGCGGGTCGACGACGACGGGGTCACGTTCACGTCCTACATCAACGGGGACGTCCACCGCTTCACCCCGGAGATCTCCATGCAGGTGCAGCACCGGCTGGGCGCGGACATCATGTTCGCGTTCGACGAGCTGACCACGCTGCACAACTCCCGCGGCTACCAGGAGACGTCCCTCGAGCGGACCCGCCGGTGGGCGCTGCGGTGCGTCGCCGAGCACGCCCGGCTCACCGAGGAGCGCGCCGACCGGCCCTACCAGGCCCTGTTCGGCGTGATCCAGGGCGCCCAGTACGAGGACCTGCGCCGGAAGGCGTGCCGGGACCTGGGCGCGATGGACTTCGACGGGTTCGGCATCGGCGGGGCCCTCGAGAAGGAGAACCTCGGCACGATCGTGCGCTGGTGCAACGAGGAGCTGCCCGAGGACCGGCCACGGCACCTGCTGGGGATCTCGGAGCCGGACGACATCTTCACGGCTCTCGAGAACGGCGCGGACACCTTCGACTGCGTCTCCCCCACCCGGGTGGCCCGCACCGGGGCCGTGTACGCCCCGGACGGCCGCTTCACCGTCAGCAACGCCCGCTTCCGCACGGACCTCGCCCCGATCGACAGCGGCTGCGACTGCTACACGTGCGCCCACTACACCCGGGCGTACCTGCACCACCTGTTCAAGGCCAAGGAGCGCCTGTCCGCGACGCTCACGTCGATCCACAACGAGCGGTTCGTCGTGCGCATGGTGGACGGCGCCCGCGAGGCCATGGCCGACGGGACGTACTTCGAGTACCGGGACGAGGTCCTGGGCCGCTACTACGCGGGACGTTCCTGAGCCGGCCCCTCCGCCTCGGGGTGCTCGTGGATCACGAGCACCGGGCACTTCGCGTGGGCGACGCACGCGGCGCTGACCGAGCCCAGCAGCAGCCCGCGGAACCCGCCGTGGCCCCGGCGCCCGACGACGAGCATCGTGGCGTCCTCGCTCTCGTGCACCAGGACCTTCGACGGGTGGCCGAACACCACGGAGGTGGTGAGCCCGGCCGGCACGTCGTCGCCGAAGGCCTCCCGCACCGCCTTGTCCACCTGCTTCTGGGTGACCTCGTCGAAGTTGTCGCTGCCCAGCGGGACGTACCCGGCGTACTCGGGCGGGTAGTCCCACGCCCCGACCGCCCTGATGCCCGCACCGAAGGACGGCGCGATCCGCGCCGCCCAGCGCAGCGCCTCGACGGACTGCTGGGAGCCGTCGACCCCGACGACGATCGCTGCTGCGGTTCCGTTGCTCATGCCGAATCCTTTGCTCACGTGATCACGCTGACGTGATCAGTATCACAGAGCCCGCGGCGCCGCGCGCACGATCGCGGGAGCATGTTGTGGGGACACGGCGGACGAGTCCCTCCGGTCCCGGGCGGGACGGGCGGCGCCTCAGCCGGCGGGCCCGGCCCCCTGCGCCTGCCCGGAGTCCTCCGCCCGTCCGGCATCGACCGTCTCGTCGGGGAGGACGAGCACCGGGCACGGGGCGTGGGCGACGCACGCGGAGCTCGTCGACCCCATCAGCAGCCCTTTGAAGCCGCCGTGGCCCCGGCGTCCCACGACCAGCAGCTCGGCCCCCTCGCAGTGGCGCATCAGCACCTTGGACGGGTGGCCGAACTCCACCACGGTGCTGAGCCCGGCCGGCACGTCCGCCCCGAACGCCTCCTGGACGGCCCGCTCCACCCGCTCCCGGGCGAGCTCGTCGAACCGGTCGTCCTTGAAGTGGACGAAGCCGACGTACTCGGGCGGGTTCTCCCACGCCCCCACCACCTTGACGGTCGCCCCGTACGCGGGCGCGAGACGCGCGCCCCAGCGCAGCGCCTCCACGGACTGGGGGGATCCATCGACCCCGACGACGACGACTGCTTCCGCTGCGTTCTCCATGACCGGTCCTCCGATGCGGTGACGAGGGTGCTGTGCGGCCAGTATTCCAGAGCCCGGCGGGCCTCGCTCAGAGGTGCGAGAGGATGACCGAGCTCCTCGTGTGGTTGATGCCCTTCCACTCCCTGATCCGGACCATGACGTCCTCCAGGTGGGTGGTGTTCTCGGCCCGGATGAGGAAGATGCCGTCCGCCTCGCCGGTCACCGTGTAGGCCGCGGTCACCTCGGCGATCTCGGCGGCCATGGTGCGCATCATCGACGGCGAGAGCCCGCCGTCGCAGTGCAGCTCCACGAACGCCTGGATGTTCCACCCCATGACCGACGGGTCGAGCTCCGCCGTGAAGCGCTTGATGGCCCCGGTCTGCTGCAGGACGTCGACCCGCCGCTTCACCGCGGGGGCCGACAGACCCACCTTCTGGCCGATGGCCGCGTAGCTCTCCCGGCTGTCCTGGACCAAGGACGCAACGATCTGCTGGTCAATCTCGTCAAGACGCAACAATTCACCTCTCTGGTGAGGGTTCTCACATTGATTGGTTCACTATCGGCCCGTTAGACTTCAGATGTCAACCGAGGCGCCGCTGCTCGCCGGACCACCCGGCCGCACGCCCTCGGACCCCAGGACCTCCCCGCACCACCCACAGAAAGTTGCCTGCTGCCATGGCTCTCCTCCTCGTCTTCGGCCTCCCCGCCCTCCTCTTCACCGCCATCGGCCGGGCTGCGGCACCGTCCCGCGCCACCTCGGTGGGCGGCGCCCTCCGCAGCGCCGGCAGCGACCTGGCCCGCGGCCTGCGCGTGTGCGCCATGACCGCCCCCCAGTTCCTGGCCGGCGGGACCCGCGCCGGCCGTTGACCCCGCGCCGGCGGCGTCAACGGTGACGCCGCCCCGGCACCGCCTGCGGCCCGGCCCCCTCGCGACGAGACGTCCTCGCGCGGAGGCCGGGCCGCTGCGTGTTAATTCTTTGTTGCCACGGCAAGATGGCTCTTTCGGCGACAAGCGTGTCTGTTGCCAACGGGCTGTCCACAGGGTGTAGTGGTGAGATGCAGATCACGCAGGCGTTACCCATGACTACCGTCACCGACGACGTCGGGTGGCTCGCAGCGATCGACAACGCCATCAACAGTGCGTTCGCTCCGATCACCGAGGTCTTCTCGACCATCGTCTTCTACCCCATCACCATCGCGGGGGTGAGCTTCCCGTTCGTCGTGGCCTGGCTCATCGCGGCCGGCGTGATCTTCACGATCTACTTCGGGTTCATCCAGTTCCGCGGTCTGAAGGTCGCCGCCGACGTGGTGCGGGGCAAGTTCTCGACCAAGGACGACCCCGGCGAGGTGCCGCACTTCCAGGCCCTGACCTCCGCCCTGTCGGGGACCGTGGGGCTGGGCAACATCGCCGGCGTCGGCGCGGCCATGGCCCTCGGCGGCCCCGGCGCGACGTTCTGGATGATCTGCGCCGGCCTGCTCGGCATGGCGACCAAGTTCGCCGAGTGCACCCTGGGCGTGAAGTACCGCGAGGTCCACGAGGACGGCACGGTCAGCGGCGGGCCCTTCCGCTACCTGCCCATCGCCTTCAGCAAGTTCGGCCGCATCCCCGCCAAGATCCTCACCGGCGTCTTCGCCGTGGCGATCCTGTTCTTCGGCGCGGCCGGCGGCAACATGTTCCAGGCCAACCAGACCTTCGCCCAGGTGCAGAACGTCACCGGCGGCGCCGACGGCTTCCTCGGCAGCGCCGGGGCGGCCCTGATCTTCGGCATCGTCCTCGCCCTGTTCGTGGGCCTGGTCATCATCGGCGGCATCAAGTCGATCGGCGCCACCACCAGCCGGCTCGTGCCGGCCATGGGCGCCGTCTACGTCACCGCCTGCCTGATCGTCATCCTCGCCAACCTCGACCACGTGCCGGGCGCGATCGCCGCGATCATCGACGGCGCGTTCTCCCCCGAGGGCATGGCCGGCGGCGTCCTGGGCGTCATGATCGTGGGCTTCCAGCGTGCCGCGTTCTCCAACGAGGCCGGCCTGGGCTCCGCCGCGATCGCCCACTCCGCCGTCAAGACCCGCCGCCCCGTGAGCGAGGGTTTCGTGGCCCTGTTCGAGCCGCTCGTCGACACCGTGCTGATCTGCACCATGACGGCCCTGGCCATCATCATCGCCGGCGCGCCGAGCCTGCAGGCCGGCATGGACCAGGTGCAGGCCGGTGGGGGCGCCCCGGACGGCGTCATCCTCACCTCGGACGCCTTCGCGACGGTCATCCCCTGGTTCCCGATCGTGCTGGCCGTCGCGGTGGTCCTGTTCGCCTTCTCCACCCTGATCACCTGGTTCTACTACGGGCTCAAGGCGTGGGAGTACCTGTTCGGGCGCAGCCGGCTCAGCGACAACATCTTCCGCGGCATCTACCTGTTCTTCACGATCGCGGGCTGCGTCCTGACCTTCAGCGAGGTCATCAGCTTCGCGGACGCGGCGCTGTTCGTCTGCGGGTTCGTGAACCTGCTGGGCGTCTACCTGCTGCTGCCCGTCATCAAGCGGGACATGAAGGAGTACCTCGCCGACCGCAGGAGCGGCAAGCTCCACCTCCTCGGCAACGAGCCGACCGACGGGTCCACCGCGGTCCGGCCCCAGGTCTAGGCCCGGGGACCGCACGGCCGCACCGGCCGGTCACCCCGAACGGCGTCCGCCCGGTCCTCGCTCCGAGGACCGGGCGTCGCCGTGCCGTGGACCCGCGGCGCGGCCGAGCCTAGTCGGCGCTCCCCACGCCGTCGGCCTCGGGGGCGCGCTCGGACTCGCCGCGGGAGCGCCGCCAGGCGAGCACGCCCACGACCACCACGACCGCCCAGGAGGCGGCGACCGCCGCGAGGGCCGGCCACGACGGCCGGGACGTGAAGGCCCCCACGGCGGCGAAGCTCACCTGGCCCGGCATCCCGCCGAGCAGGGTGGCGCCGAGGTAGTCGCGCTGCGGGATGCGCACGAGGCCCGCACCGTAGCTGAGGGTCCAGTTGGGCAGGACGGGCCGGAGCACGAGCACCGTGAGGAAGCCCTTGCCGACGAGCTTGCGCTCCACCAGCTCGACCCGGTTGCCCGCGAGCCGGTACAGGGCGTCGCGGCCGAGGAACCGCGCGAGCCAGTACCCCAGCCAGGCTCCCGCCGTGGTGGCCAGGACGCCGACCACGCTGCCCTGGACCATGCCGAAGAGGAATCCCCCGGACACGGCCATGATCGTCACCGGGACCGGCGTGGCCGCCACGAGGACGAAGACCGCGGCGAAGACGACGGGCCCCCACGCGCCGAAGCCCTCGACGAAGACCCGGACCTGCTCCACGGTGGGCAGCTCGTGGCCGATGAGGTACCAGACCGCCACGGCCAGCAGCAGCAGGAGCGCACCGCCCTTGAGCGCGGTGACCCAGGCCGGCCGCGTGCCGGGCTCGCGGGGCCCCGGCTCCGGCGCGGGTTCGGTGCTCACGTGCGCCACTGTACCGACCGCCGCGCCCGGGGGCCGAGAGCGACCGGGGACAATGGGGGGGCATGGACGTCACCGATCTGGACCCCGCGGAGGTCTTCTCCGTCTCCCACGCCCTCGCGCACCCCCCGGCCGCGGTCTTCGCCGCCTTCACGGAGCCGGACCGGCTCGCCGCCTGGTTCGGTCCGCCGGGCTGGAGCGTGCCCCGGGAGTCGGTGCTGCTCGAGGTCAGGCCCGGGGGCCGGCAGCGCTTCCGCATGGTCCACGACACCGACCCCGCCCAGGTGGCACCGGTGCACGGCACCTATCTGCGGGTCGAGCGGGACGCCCTGCTCGAGGGCCGCGAGGCGCTGCCCGGACCGGACGGCCGGCCCACCGCCGGCCACGTGCTGACGCGCACCGAGTTCGTCCCCACCCAGGAGGGGGGCACCCTGCTGGTGCTCACGCAGGGGCCGCTGCCCCCCGCGGTGCACCCCGGGGCGGCCGCGGCGTGGCGCGGCTCCTTCGCCCGGCTCGAGACCCTGCTGGCCGCGGGGTGAGCCGGGGCGCCGGTCCCCCGCCGGGCTCGGATAGTCTGCCCGCATGACCCAGGACGCCGGCACCCGCACCACCGCTCTGACCCGGCGGCTGACCGCCCCCAACCCGGGCCCCATGACCCTGGACGGCACCAACTCGTGGCTGGTCGGGGCGCCGGGGCAGCAGGACGTCGTCGTCGTCGACCCGGGGCCGGCCGACCGCGGGCACCTCGCCGCCCTGGCCGTGGCGGGGCGGACCGTCCTGACGCTGATCACGCACCGCCACGCGGACCACACCGAGGCCGTCGACGACTTCCACGGGCTCACCGGCGCGCCCGTGCGCGCCGTCCTGCCGCAGTTCTGCCGCGACGCCGGACCGCTGCTCGACCGCGAGACGATCGAGGCCGCCGGGTGCCGCATCCGGGTGCTGCACACCCCCGGGCACACCTCCGACTCCGTGAGCTTCCACCTGCCCGACGACACCCCGGTCGCGGGCGCGGCCACCGCCGCCGCGGGGCGCACCTCGGGCTCGGTGCTCACGGGCGACACGGTCCTGGGGCGGGGGACCACGATGCTCGACCACCCGGACGGGAGCCTGGGCGACTACCTGCGCTCCCTGCAGCGCCTGGCGGTGCTGGGCGACGCCCTGGTCCTCCCGGCGCACGGGGACGTACGGGAGGACGTGGAGGCGGTGTGCGAGGAGCTGCTCGAGCACCGGATGGAGCGTCTCGGCGAGGTCCGGGAGGCCCTACGGGCCCTGGGCCGCGCCGCGACGCTCGAGGCCATCACGGCGCGGATCTACGCCGACGTCCCGGAGCACGTGCTGCCCGCCGCCCGGAGCTCGGTGGGCGCGCAGCTGGCCTATCTCGGCTTCTGAGCCGTGCCGGCGGCGCCCGGCCGGCCGGGGTCCGTCCCCGGCCGGCGGCGGCGCCGGAGCCCGCGGTAGAGGAAGAACAGCAGGACGGCGACGGCGGCCAGCAGCACGAGGACGAGCAGCGGCAGGAGGACGGCCACGAGGGACAGCGTGAGCGCGGAGACGTCCTCCACGGTCGAGACCACGGGCGCCGCGGCCCCGGCGCTCAGGGTGTTGACGGCCGGCCGCGAGACCGTCTTGGTCACGTGCACCACCAGGGCGATCACCACCCCGGTGGCCACGGGGATCCAGGCGTGCGAGGAGAGGAACGCCTCCGGGTCCGTGACGGTCGCCGTCTGCCCGCCGAGGTCGATCCCGGCGATCTGGGCGGTGGCCGAGGAGCCGAAGACGATGCCCCCGGCGGTCGGGCGCACGAAGGTCTGCAGCAGGTCGTTGAAGGAGTCCACGACCGGGACCTTGTCCGCCACCACCTCCACGGCCAGCAGCACGGCCAGGACCGTCAGGACCCACCCGTTCGACAGCCAGGCGAAGCCCGGGCCGAGGTCGACGACCTCGGTCCAGCGGTCCAGCAGGCCCAGCACCACGAGCGGGATGTAGGCGTTCAGTCCCGCCGAGGCCGCGAGTCCGGTGCCCGTGAGGAGATCCATGCGCTCATCGTAGGCCCGTGCACCGCCCCGGCCGGGCGGGGCGCCCGGGCCCGTCAGCGCTGGGGCGCGAGGGCCGCCCCCGGGACGGCGGTCTCGCCGTAGGTCGGCTCCCGGCGCTTGAGCCAGCCGATCACGGCGTAGGTCACCGGCATGACCAGCACCTCGACCAGGACCTTGTACACGTAGCCCACCACCACGTAGTTGAGGAAGTCGGCCGCGGTGGTGATGCCGATGACCGGGGCCGCGACGGTGCAGAAGATCACGGTGTCCACGAGCTCGCCCACGAGCGTCGAGCCGATGAGCCGGGCCCACAGGTGCTTCTCCCGCGTGCGCGCCTTGATCCGGACCATCACGAACGCGTTCAGCAGCTGCCCCGCGAGATAGCCCAGCAGGGAGCCGGCCACGATGAGCGGGACGGGGCCGAGCACGGACTCGAAGGCCGCCTGGCCCTCGTAGAACTCCGCCGGGGGCAGAGCGATGACCAGCCAGAACACGACCGAGGAGAACAGTCCCGCGGCGAAGGACGTGACGATGGCGCGGCGCGCGGCCCGGAAGCCGTAGACCTCCGCCACGACGTCGCCCAGGACGTAGGCGAGGGGGAAGAGGAAGAAGCCTCCGTCGGTGATGACGGGGCCGAACGCGACGCCCTTGGTCGCGGCGACGTTGGAGAGCACCAGGACCACGCAGTACGCCGCGACCACCAGGTCGAAGTACGTGCGGGGACGGCGGGCGAACCCGGCGGGGGCAGGAGCGGAGGAGGACACGGTCGGTCACCAATCTGTCGTGACGCGGCGCCGGCCCGCGCGGGGCGGACGCCGAGGGTCGATCTGTGCGGTGTGCTGGACGGACCCGGGGCGCCCGCCTGCCACCCGGGAGCCCCTTTCCGGCCGCCGCGGGCCCCTGCGGGGACCGCGTGCCGGCCGGAGACCGTCCGACAGTCTAGCCCCGGCGGTTGGCCCCGGCACCGCGCGGGGGCGCAGAATGGCTCCCATGACCGACACCAGCACCGTTCCCACGCCCGCCGCGGCGGGCCCCGCCGACCAGCCGTCCGTCGCCCTGACGATCGCCGGCTCCGAGGCCACCGGCGGCGCCGGCGCGCAGGCGGACCTCAAGACCTTCCAGGAGCTCGGGGTCTTCGGCTCCCTCGCGCTGACCTGCATCGTGTCCTTCGACCCGTCCGCCGACTGGGGCCACCGCCTGTTCCCCGTGCCGCAGGACGTCCTGCGCGAGCAGCTCGAGGCGATCACGGCCGCCCACGCGCTCGACGCCGTGAAGATCGGCATGCTGGGCAGCCCCGAGACCATCGCCACCACCGCCGAGGTGCTCACCGCGCTGGCCCCGCGTCACCTCGTCCTGGACCCGGTCCTCATCTGCAAGGGCCAGGAGCCCGGCGCGGCCCTGGACACGGACGAGGCGCTGAAGGCGAAGATCCTGCCGCTGGCCACGTTCGTGACCCCGAACCACTTCGAGTCCCTCTCCCTGGCCGGCATGGACGAGATCAGCACGGTCGAGGACCTCGAGGAGGCCGCCCGGCGGATCCACGAGACGTCCGGCGCCGTGGTCCTCGCCAAGGGCGGGGTCCGCCTCGCGGGCCCCGACGCCGTCGACGTCTTCTACGACGGGACCACCCTCGAGGTGCTCTCCGAGCCCAAGGTCGGCGAGGTCCCGGTGGCCGGGGCCGGCTGCACGCTGGCCGCCGCGGTCGCCGCGGAGCTGGCGAAGGGGGCCGCGCCCCTCGAGGCGGCCCGCACCGCGAAGGCCTTCGTCTCCGCCGGCATCCGGCGCCGGATCAACTCGCGCGCCCCGTTCGACTCCCTCTGGCAGGGCGGCTCGGCCGCCGAACGGTGAGCGGGCGGCGGGCCCGGCCGCCGGATCGGCACCCGGGCCCGCCGTGCCTCACCCCGCCCGTGCTGGGGGTTTCCTGGACGTTTCCCCAGACTGTCTGCGCGAAGGAGTCCGAACGCGGGAAACGGTGGTGTCATAGTCAGACACACCGTCACCAAGGCCCAGAAAAGTGTGCATAATTTGGTGACACGGACAGATAAGGTGTCATCATGCCTCGTATTTCTGCGGCCACCAACGCCGCGCAGCGGGAGAACACCAAACGAGCGATCCTCGACTCCTTCGGCCAGCTGCTCTACCAGCAGGGCCTCACCGGTCTGACCATGACGCACGTGGCCAAGAACGCCGGCGTGGGCCGCACCGCGGTCTACAACTACTTCGCGGACATGGGCGAGCTCCTCGTGGCCTACGCCCTGGACGAGACCGAGCGGTTCATGACCGACCTGCGCCGCGACCTCGAGGGCGTCGCCAACCCGGTCGACCGGCTCGCCGTCTACATCCGCGCCCAGATCGAGGACCTCACCCGGCGCCACCTGCCCCCGGGCCCCACCATGCGCACCGTCCTCTCCCCGGAGGACTACCAGAAGCTGGGCGAGCACGTGGGCGAGCTGCAGGGCCTGCTGGCCGCGATCCTGCGGGACGCGATCGGCCGGGCCTACCTGCCGGAGGGCGACATCTCGGAGCTCGCCGCCCTGGTCCACGGGTCCCTGACCGCCGCGGCGGACCGCGGCCAGAACTCCGACCAGGACCGGGCGGCGCGGGAGCAGCACATCCGCTCCACCGTCCGCTTCATCCAGCAGGGCCTGGGGGCGCAGTTCGACGCCGGGGGCCACCCCGTGCCGCTCGCGTCCGAGCGGCCACCCCTCAGCGCGGCGTCCTGACCGCGCCCCGCTCGCTCCCCGCCCGCGTGCCCGGCGCCGGGGCGAGCTCCAGCACGCGCGCGTGCAGCACGGTGCGGTGGTGCAGCGCGGTGCGCAGGGCCCGGTGCAGCCCGTCCTCCAGGTAGAGGTCGCCTCCCCACCGCACCACGTGCGGGAAGAGGTCGCCGTAGAAGGTGGAGTCCGCGTCCAGCAGGGTCGCCAGGTCCAGGGTGGTCTTCGTGGTGACCAGCTCGTCCAGCCGGACCTGCCGCGGCGCGATGCCGGACCAGTCGGTCGGCGTGACGAGGCCGTGGTCCGGGTACGGGCGGGAGTCGCCCACGGCCTTGAAGATCATGCGTTCATCCTAGGGGCGGGCCCCGCAGGAGGCACCTGCGGGGCCCGCCGGCCGGCGCGTGCCCGGGGTCAGCCGCGGGTCACGGTGACGGCCCGGGTGGTGGCGTTCCACTCGATCCGCCCACCGGTGTAGTTCTGGGCCGCGCCGCCCGGGGTGCTGTACTCGTCGGTGGTCGGATAGCCCAGGCCCCGCTCGTGGCCCAGCGCCGCCCACTTCCGGCCGATGGCCCCGTACTCCTTGACCGCCCTCGATCCGGTGCGCGCGGACCACAGGATCTTGGTCCGCTTCCCGGACGCGTCGAAGAGCTGGTAGGCGCCGCCGTCGGCGGCACGCTGCTCGTCGGTCCGCGGCGGGCCGTAGCTGCCCGCGTAGCCGCCGGCCGCGAACTTCCGGCCGATGGACCCGCCGTAGTCGACCACCCGGGTCCCGGTGGTCACGGACCAGTAGAGGGCCTTGTCCCGTCCGTCGGCGCCGGCGAAGCGCTGGTAGACGGAGCCGTGCCCGGAGGCGTACTCCGCGCTGACCGGGGTGGCCCACGCGGTGCCGCCCAGCGCCGCCCACGTGCGCCCGATCGCACCGGTGAGCTGGTAGCCGTCGACCACGTCGTTGCCCGTCGGCGCGACGGTCTCGGGCTTCGGGGCGGCTCCGGCGTAGAGGCGGTCGACGTCGTCGCCGACCAGGTCGGCCAGGTCGTAGTTGGTGTGGTGCAGCCCGGGCATCACCACGCGGTCGGCCTTCGTGAACCCGGCCTTCTGGTACGCGGCGGCGCCCTTGCCGGCCGCTTCCAGCGCGGACCAGGTGGACGGCTGGGTGGCGCCGTAGCTGTCGAGGGAGCCGACGTACCAGGTCGGGTCCGTGGCCCGGAGCGCGGCGTCGGGAGTGCTCTCGAGCCTGCCGTTGTAGACGCCGCCGCCGCCGATGAGGGTCGACCCGCCGCCGCGGATCCAGCCGGCCCGGTCGGAGAGCACCTCGGTGGAGATGAACTCGGCGCCGCCGGAGTACCCGGCCAGGTGGATGCGGGTCGCGTCGACGCGCTGCTCGGCGACGACCTTGGCCGCCAGGGCGCGGAACCAGTCCCCGACCGCCTCGCTGTTGGAGGTCCAGGACCGGTTGGCCGGGGCGACCGGCACCACGAGGATCATGTTCCGGGCCGCGGCCCGGGCGGCCATGCTCTTGAGCATCGACGTGGTGGGGCGCTGGGCGTAGTACTGTCCGTCGCCGTCGAAGTAGAAGACCACGCCCACGGTCTTCGAGCGGTCCACCCCGGCGTCGTAGAGGTGGTACTGCGAGGAGATGCCGGCGGCGGTGTGGACCGTGTTGGTCGTCGAGGCGTGGGCCGGGGCGGCCGCGCCGGCCATCGTCCCGGCGAGCATCGCGCCGGCCAGCAGAGCGGCGGGCAGAGCGGTCGAGGGCATGGGGAATGAAGGCAGCTTCATGAGGACCTCTTGGGGGGAGAGAGGACGGGGGGCGCGCAGCCGGGGGGCAGCTGCGAGTGCGGCGGAACAGCCCGTTCCGCCACATCAGCAGGGTATTGCATTAGTGAACGCAGGGGACGGAACGACGTAAAGTTACGGTGTGCTCCTGTCCCGCCCGCTTCCCCCCGGAGAGACCGCCCCCATGACCCTTCGCCCCCTGGCGCTGGCCGCCCTGCTCCTGCTCGCCCCCGTGCCGGGAGCGGCCCACGCCGCCGAGACCGCACCGCCCCCCGCGCCGGGCGCGGACTCCCCCGCCGCAGTCCCGCCCCCCGCGCCCCCGTCCGACGCGGGCTCCTTGCGTGCGGCGGTGCCGGTGCCGAGCGCGCGGGTCAGGTCCGGCCGCAGTGCTGGGCCGGCTGGTGGATCCCGGATCCTCGACCGTCGGCCGGTCCCGT
>NZ_PDDL01000036.1:0-31165 GCF_020833785.1 Kocuria sp. CCUG 69068 | reverse complement strand
CGCACGGTCCGCTCGGACGACCCGCCGCCGGACGGCACGACGACGACGGGCCCGGGCACCACCGGCTCCCGGCTGGACCCCGGCTCCGGGCCCGCCGGGACGGGGCGGCGGTCGGCGGGGCGCATCGTCGTCGTCAGCCTCCTGCCCGTGGCCGTGATCGCGATGGCCGGGGTGATGGTCGAGGACGCCGGGCAGAACTGGTCGGCCGTGTACCTGAACGCCGAGCTGGGCGCCCCGCTGGCCACCGCGGGGCTCGGGCTCGTGGCGCTCATGGCAGCGCAGTTCGTGGGCCGGATGCTCGGCGACCCCATGACCGACCGCTGGGGCCGTGCCGCCGTGGTCCGCGCCGGGGCCGCCCTGAGCGCGGCCGGGATGCTGCTCGTGGTTCTCGCCCCGGCGCCGGCCCCGGCCGTCGCGGGCTTCGCGCTGGCCGGTTTCGGCTGCGCCACCCTCGTGCCCGCGGCCTTCCACGCCGCCGACGACATCCCCGGGCTGCGGGCCGGGACGGGCCTGGCCCTGGTCAGCTGGCTGATGCGGATCAGCTTCCTCGGCCTGTCCCCGGCCGTCGGGGTGCTCTCCGACGCCGTGGGGCTGCGGGCGGCGCTGCTCGTGGTCCCGGTCTTCGCGCTCGTCGCGGCCCTGATGGCCGGCGTCCTGCGGGAGCGCCGGACCCCCTGACCTGGGGCCCGCTGCTCTCCCGGCCGCCCCGCCCGCCGAGTCCCCACGTCGCAGCCACTCACTCCGCCGAGCCCCCACGTTGTGCGCCGGGTCCCCCACAAAGTTCTGGGGATCCGGCGAGCGATGGGGGACTCGGCGCTCGGGGTGAGCTGGGGGTGGGGGCTCGGCGAAGTGGGTGGGTCCGACCTGGCTCTCCCGAGCCGGCGGTCCCGGGCTATCCTGGAGCGACCATGTTCCACCACTTCTTCCTCTGACGGGTTCCGGATCCCGCCGCGCGTCCGCCGCGGCGGTCCGTCGTCCTGCCCACCCGTCCCCTCGTCAGGAGCCCCGGCCGTCCGGCCGCGCGCGGCTCCGCAGCCCGGAGGAAGCATGTCCGCCGTTCCCGTCCACCGTCCCGCCGTGCCCGCGGGCGAGCACGCCCAGCTGACCGCCACCGGGATCCGCGTGGTCCGCGGCTCCCGCACCGTCCTGGACGGGCTCGACCTCACGATCACCCCCACCACCCGCCTCGGCGTGGTGGGGGAGAACGGCCGCGGCAAGACCTCGCTGCTGGAGGTGCTCTCGGGCGCCCTCCTCCCGGACGCCGGCACCGTCCGCCGCACCGGCACGCTCGCCGTGGTCGACCAGGAGCTGCCCGTGCCGCCCGAGGGCACCGTGGGGGACCTCCTGGACCTCGAGCTCGCCGCCGAGCACACCGCGGTGGCGCAGGTCGAGGCCGCCGCCCGCGCCCTCGCCGCGGACCGGCCGGGCGCCCCGGAGCAGTACGCGCAGGCGCTGGCGGTCGCCCAGGCCCTCGACGCCTGGGACGCCGACCGGCGGGTGGACCTCGCCCTGCAGGCCCTGCACGCCGTGTCCGACCGCTCCCGGGTGCTCGGCACCCTCTCGGTGGGCCAGCGCTACCGGGTGCGCCTGGCCTGTCTGCTCGGCACCGTCCACGACCTCCTGCTGCTGGACGAGCCCACCAACCACCTCGACGCCGCGGGGCTGGCCCACCTGGGGGCGGCGCTGCGCGAGTTCCGCGGCGGCGTGGTCCTGGTCAGCCACGACCGGCGGCTGCTGGGCCAGGTCGTGGACATCGTCCTGGACCTGGACCCCAGCCGGGACGGCCGCCCGCGGTGGTACGGGGGCGGGGTGGCGGGCTGGCGCGCCGGCCGGACCGCCGAGCGCTCGCGGTGGATCCACGACCACCGGGAGCAGCAGGCCGAGCACGCCCGGCTGGCCGGGAACCTCCAGCGCGCCCGCTCCCGCCTGGTCGACGGATGGCGCCCGGACAAGGGCACCGGCAAGCACACCCGCGCCACCCGCGCCCCGGGGCTCGTCCGCTCGGTGCACCGCCGGCAGGAGGACCTCGAGCGGCACCGCGTGGACGTCCCCGAGCCCCCGCTGGAGCTGTCGGTGCCGGAGCTGCCGGCGCTGCCCGGCGTCGAGCTGGTGCGCGCCGAGGGCGTCGCGGTCACGGGCCGGCTGCTCCGGCCCGTCGACGTGGTGCTGGAGTCCGGGGACCGGCTGGTCGTCGCAGGCCCCAACGGTGCGGGCAAGTCCACCCTGCTGCAGGTGCTCGGCGGTGCGCTGGCTCCCGACCCGGGGCGGCGCACCGCCGCCCCCGGGGCGCGGATCGGCCACCTGCTGCAGGGCGGGGTTCGGCACGGGGCGCGCTCGGCCCAGGAGGTCTACGAGCAGGAGCTCGTCCGGCTCGTGCTCGCGGACCGTCTGGCCGAGCACGAGGTGGCCCCCCTGGAGTCCCTGGGGCTGCTGGCGGCGCGGGACCGCGGACGCCCCGTGGCGGAGCTGTCGGCCGGGCAGCGGCGGCGCCTCGAGCTGGCCGTGGTGCTGGCGTCCCGGCCGCACGTGCTGCTGCTGGACGAACCGACCAACCACCTCTCGATCCCCCTCGTGGACGAGCTCACCGAGGCCTTCGCCGCCACGGCCGCTGCCGTGGTGCTGACCACCCACGACCGGCAGCTCCTGCGGGACACGAAGGGCTGGCCGCGGCTGACGCTGTGACGGCCCCGCCGTGGGCGGGGCAGGACGGGCCGGCCCCGGACCGCGGAGCAGAGGGTCGGTCGGACGTCGTCACAGAGGAGCGCGGCAGCGTCACACCTCTTGCTCCCGCATACCCCCTGGGGTATGTTGTGATCGGCGTCACCGCAGACTGTCGAGACGAGCGACCCCGCCGGGCCGCTCCTCCCAGGATGGAGAACGGATCATGCACCAGAGACTGATCGTCCCGGCCGCCGCGGTGCTCCTCGTGACGGCCGTCAGCGCCTGCGGTCCGCAGGCTTCCCCGCCGACCGGGGACGGCACCGTCCCGACGTCGAGCCCGTCGAGCCCGGCGACGACGAGCCCCGCGTCGCCGGGCCCGACCGCGACGGGTCCGACGACGCAGCCCGGAACGGCGCCCGCCCCGGGCGCTGCCGGGGCGGTCCCCTCGGTGTCGACTCCTCCGGCCCCGGCCGACCCCGTGGCCGCGGCCGCGTGGGAGGCCCTGATGTCCCCCGAGGGCGAGTACGCCGCCTCGGCGCAGTACCGGGCGGTCGTGGACGAGTTCGGACCCGTCGAGCCGTACGCGAGCATCCAGGCCGCCGAGGAGCAGCACGTCGACGCCCTGACCCGCCAGCTGGAGCGGCTCGGTGTCACGGTCCCGCCGAACCCCTACACCGGGCGGATTTCCGCGCCCACCGACCTCGAGGCCGCCGCCACCGCCTGGGCGGCCTGGGAGACCGACAACATCGCGCTCTACGACCGGCTGCTGGAGGAGGTCCGCGGGGACGAACCCCTGACCCGCGTCTTCACCAACCTGCGCAGCGCCTCCCAGGAGATCCACCTGCCGACGTTCGAGGCCGCGGCGGCCAACGGGGGCCGGCTCACCCCGGAGCAGATGCGGGACCTGGGCCACGGCTGACCCGTCGCTCCTCCTGCAGGAGGAGTGCGCCGCGGCCGCCCGCGGGCCGTCCGCCGCCTCCCGTGCGGATCGGCTCCGGCCGCCTCGTCCTGTCCGGTCGGGACTGACCTCCCCCGGAGACCGTGCCCGCCCCTAGACTGCCGAGCAGGGGGCGCGTGAGCCGCGTCACCGCACCGGGAGTGCCGAGGAGGACACCATGAGGATCCGCGCCGCAGTCGTCGAGGGGATCGGGGCCCCGTTCGAGCTGGAGGACGTCGAGCTCGCCGAACCCGGCCGCGGGGAGGTGCTGGTCCGGATCGTCGCGACCGGGGTCTGCCACACCGACGCCATCACCCGTGCGGGCGACATGCCGCTGTCGCTGCCGGGAATCCTGGGCCACGAGGGCGCGGG
Organism: Kocuria sp. CCUG 69068; assembly: GCF_020833785.1. Taxonomy (NCBI): domain Bacteria; kingdom Bacillati; phylum Actinomycetota; class Actinomycetes; order Micrococcales; family Micrococcaceae; genus Kocuria; species Kocuria sp. CCUG 69068. The sequence continues at coordinate 27,195 of NZ_PDDL01000036.1, read as the reverse complement.
GATCGTGGAACGGGTCGGCGAGGGCGTCGGCGCCGTCGTGCCCGGCGACCGGGTCGTCATCGGGTGGCCTTCGTGCGGAGCGTGCCGCAACTGCCTGGACGGGCAGCCCCGCTACTGCGCCCGGACCGGGGAGGCTCTCGTCTCGGGCCGCCGCTTCCGGGGCGAGGACGCAGGGACCTCGGCCTACACGCGGGCGGACGGCTCGGAGGTCTCCGGGCACTTCTTCGGCCAGTCGTCCTTCGCGACCCACTCGATCGTCCTCGCCGACGCCCTCGTGAAGGCGCCCGACGACGTGCCGCTCGAGCTGCTCGGACCCCTGGCCTGCGGGCTGGGCACGGGCGCCGGCGCGGTGCTCAACGAGGCCCGCCCGGAGCCGGGCTCGTCCCTGGTGGTCTTCGGCGTCGGGGCCGTGGGACTGGCCGCGATCATGGCCGCCCGCTGCACCGCCGCCACCACGGTCGTCGCCGTGGACCTGCACGACTCCCGGCTCGAGCTGGCCACCCGCTACGGGGCCACCCACGTCATCAACTCCCGGGACACGGACGTGGTCGCGGAGGTCGCCCGGATCACGGGCGGCTCCGCCGACTACGCCTTCGAGTGCACCGGGGTGGTCCCCGTCGTGGAGCAGGCCGCGGACTGCGTGGGCATGCTGGGCACGCTCGTGCTCATCGGCGGCGCGCCCGCCCAGGCGCGCTTCAGCCTCGACCACATGCACGCGCTGTGGGGCAAGCGGATCGTCGGGGTCCTGGGCGGCGGCAGCCGCAGCGGGAAGTTCATCCCCGCCCTGATCGACCTCCACCGGCAGGGGCGGTTCCCCTTCGACGAGCTGGTGCGCTTCTACGAGCTCGACGAGATCGAACAGGCCCTCGCCGACAGCGGGTCCGGCGACGTGGTCAAGCCCGTCATCCGCATGCCCCGGTGACGCGGTGCCCCCACCGCCGCGGCGGGCCCGGCGGGCACGGGCACCCGGTTCAGTCGATCCGCAGCTCGTGGACGCCGCGCTCGAGGCCGCGCTCCACCGCGGCGATGACGTCGTCCACGTTGTGCCCCGGCGGCAGCCGGGGCGGCAGGCCGGTGAGCGCCCGGTCCACGAGCCCGGTGTCCATGTGCGGCAGCCGGGCGTCCATCACCGCGATCCGACGACGGCGCAGCTCCCGCCGCAGCGACCCCAGCCACGAGGCCATGGCCGCCTTGCTGGCGGCGTAGCCGGCCATCCCGGCCAGCGGCAGCTCCGCGACCACACCGGTGAGGACCGCGATCGCGCCGCCGTCCGCGACGTGGGGCAGGGCCGCCCGGATGACGGCCATGGGACCGAGGGCGTTGACCTCGAACAGCTCCTCCACGACGGCCTCGTCCTCGTCGGCCGCGGGGCCGAACGCGGCGACCCCGGTGGCGATCACCACGGCGTCGAGCCCGCCGAGCTCCTCGGCCGCGCGGCGCACCACCTCCGCCGCCTCGTCGTGGTCCACGAGGTCGAGGGCGTGGGCCGCGCGCAGGCCGAGACCGCGCCGCAGCTCCTCCGCGGCGGAGGCGGAGCGGCCCGTCACCACGATGTCGGTGGTGCGCTCGCTCAGCCGTTCGCACAGCCGCCGTCCGAGGACGCCGGTCGCCCCCACCACGAGGATCCTCGCGCCGTTCAGGTCCATGGCCCCACTCCTGTCCCCGGTGCGACCCCGGAGCGGGCCGTGCCCCGAGCGTACCCACGCTCTCCGACAGCGCCCAGGAATTTGCGATCCCACAACGATCGCCGGGCACCCGCCGCCCGCCGTTGCCGACCGCGAACCGGGCGGCGTAGCCTGCAGTCCTCGGAGCCGGGCCGGGCGCACGCCCGGGGCGCTGGTGCTCCGCGATCGGGGGGCCGTCCACATGTCACCGACCACGTCACGATCGACCCGGGCGCTGGGCGCGGCCGCCGCGGCCCTGCTCCTCCTGGCCTCCTGCGGCACCCCGTCCGGAGGGGACCCCTCCGCCGAGGGCACGAGCCCGGCCGCGTCGCCGGCCGCCACGGCGGCGGAGTCCCAGACGGCCACGGAACCAGCCACAGAACCAGCCACGGAGAGCCCGTCGCCGACCGCCGAGAACCCGACGGCCGGTCCGACGGAGGCCCCGACCAGCACGCCCACCGCGAGCCCGACGGCGAGTCCGACTGGGGCTCCCGCGGAGCTCGTGACCTACTCCGGCACGGCCGCGGACGCCGCCTTCTCCTTCGAGCTGCCCGCGACGTGGAGCGTGGACGGGGACTTCTCGGACGTCGGCGGCACGGTGACGGTGCTCGGGCCGGACGGTGCTCCCGTCGGCCACCTGTCGGTCCTCATCGCCTGGGGCGCCGAGTGCGGCCCCGACTGCTCGATGCCGCCGGTGGCCCACCTCGGGGACGTCCCGGGGAGCGTGCCGCTGTCCAGCAGCGGGGAGTTCGTGGTGCGTTCCGTGGCCATGGACCTGATGTCCTCGCCGGAGCTGCGCAACGCGTACGGCTGGCCGGACGCCGTGCGGCTCGTGACCTCGCTGACCGATGCGGACGCCCCTCCGCCCACCACGATGCTGCCACACGTCCTGTACGGCCTGGGGATGGTCGAGACCGGGGTGGTCGCGCCCAACGGCATCACCTACCGGACGGTGATCTTCAGCTCGGTCCACGACTTCCCCACGCTCGAGGCCGCCCGGGAGTACGCCGGATCGGAGCAGCACCGGCAGGTCGAGGCGATGATCGCCTCCTTCCGCGCCTGAGTGCTCGAGAGGCCGTCCCGGGCGCCGTGGACCACGTCGTGCCAGGGGCGTGGCGGCGCGGATGCTGCTACGCGGAGTCGTCGAGCGGGGCGTACCCCATGCGCCGACTGACCCGCAGGCCGGCCTCCTTGAGGTCCTCGACCAGGTCGGCCATGTGCTGCTCCGTGAACCGGAACGCCGGTCCAGAGACGCTGATCGAGGCGATGACCGTGCCGAGATGGTCCCGCACGGGCACGGCGACGGAGTTCAGCCCGATCTCGAACTCCTCGCACACGGTGGCGTAGCCCCGGGCGACCACGTCGATCAGCTGTCGCTCCAGCTGCTCCCTCGACGTGATCGTGCGCGCGGTGAGGGCCGGCATGCCCTGGTCGCGGAGGACGTGGGCCCTCTCGTCGGACGGCAGCCCCGACAGCAGCACCTTCCCGCTGGCGGTGGCGTGCAGGGGGGTCAGGCTCCCGATCCAGTCGTGGGTCGCGACCGAGGAGGGGCCCATCTCCTGGTCCACGTTGACGGCGTGGCCCTCCCGCAGGACCGCCAGGTTGACCGTCTCGGAATGGGTCCGGGCCAGGCCGCGGACCTCGTCGCGCGCCTCGGCCACCACGCTCAGCCGGCCGGGGATCGCGTGCGCCAGCCGAAGGATGCCGAACCCGAGCTGATACGGGCTCCCGTCGCTCGGGTGGTGCACCAGGCCCCGGGATTCCAGGGCGCCGAGCAGCCTCGACGCGGTGGACTTGTGCACGCCCAGCTCCGCGGCCACCTCGGTCACCGTCGAACCGCCGGTCCGGGCGAGGACCTCGAGCACCGTGATGGCCCGGTCCACGGACTGCACGCCCCCCGGGGTGACCCCGTCCGTGCCGGGCTGCTCCTTGGTGGCGTCGGGGGCGGTCGGGGGTCTGGGGCCGGGGGAGGACATGACTCCATGGTAGTCAATCGTCATTGTCGCGCTCCGTCCGCTCCGCCCGCTCCACCCCGGCCCGCCGGGGTGGAGCGGGCCGGGCGCCCGGTAACGTGCCGTGCGGGCCCGGCGCGTCCCGGACCGTCCCGCGGCGTCATGGGCGGGACGCCTTCTTCTTCCGGACCTGGCCGTTCTCCTGGCCCTTCACCCGGGCGTAGATCGGCTGACCGGCGGCCGTGGCGTCCACGGCCTGGATCTGGCCCGTGGGCGGATCCGTGCTCTCCTGGGTGACCAGGGTGAACTTCTGGTGCCCGTACTCGTCCACGGCGGTGCGGATGGCGCGGCGCACCACGGAGTCGGACAGCCGCTGGCGCAGCCACATCGGGTCGGCGCGCAGGTCGCGGGTCAGGGCGATGCACAGGACGCACATCACGAGGACGAACGGCAGCGCGGCGACGATGGTGAGCCGCTGCAGACCCCCCAGCGCCTCCGCGGGGGTGTCACCGCCGGCCAGGAGCATGACGGCCGCGACCGCCCCCATCAGCACGCCCCAGAAGATCACGACGGGCTTCGACGGCTCGAGGCTCCCGCGGGAGCTGAGGGAGCCCATCACGATGGACGCCGAGTCGGCACCGGTGACGAAGAAGATGGCGGTGAGCACCATGGCCAGCACCGCCAGGCCGATGGTCAGCGCCTGCGGCGTGCCGAGGCTGTTGAACATGTCGTAGATCGCGCCGTCGAAGGAGATGGTGGGGACGCCGTCGACGACCGTGGCGATCCCGTCGCCGGGGTCGGGGGTCGCGTTCGCCGTCCGCTGGATGTGGATGGCGCTGCCGCCGAAGACGGCGAACCACAGCAGGGACACCAGGGAGGGCACCAGCAGCACGCCGGTGACGAACTGGCGGATGGTGCGACCGCGGCTGATACGAGCGATGAACATGCCCACGAACGGCGTCCAGGAGATCCACCAGGCCCAGTAGAAGATCGTCCAGCTGGACAGCCACGCGCGCATGTCCTCGCCGCCGGAGGCCTCGGTGCGGGCGGCCATCTCCGGCAGCTGCTGGAGGTAGGAGCCGATCGCGTTGGGGATGAGGTTGAGGATGAACAGGGTGGGCCCCACGACGAAGACGACGAGGGCCATGACCACCGCGAGCACCATGTTGGTGTTGGCCAGGAACTGGATGCCGCGCTCGATGCCCGACACCGCCGAGGCCACGAAGCAGAAGGTGAGCACCGCGATGATCAGCACGAGCATCGGGGTGGCCACCTCGCCCACCACGCCGTTGAACTGCAGACCGCTGCCGATCTGGAGCGCGCCCAGCCCGAGCGAGGCCGCGGAGCCGAAGAGCGTGGCGAAGATGGCCAGGATGTTGATGATCTTGCCGCCGACGCCGTCGACCGCCCGCCGCCCGAAGAGGGACACGAACGCCTCGGAGAGCAGGTTCTTGCGGCCCAGCCGGAAGGTGCCGTAGGCGATGGCGATGCCGAGCACCGCGTACATGGCCCAGGGGTGCAGCGTCCAGTGGAACAGCGACGTGGCCATGGCCGTCTCGACGGCCTCGGCCGTGCCGGCGTCGACCGTGGCCGGCGGCGGGGAGATGTAGTAGTAGAGGGGCTCGGCGACGCCGTAGAACATCAGGCCGATGCCCATGCCGCAGGCGAACATCATGGAGATCCACGAGACGGTCCTGAACTCGGGCCGTTCGCCGTCCTTGCCCAGCGGGATGTTGCCGAACCGGCCCAGGGCCAGCCACAGGACGTAGGCGACGAACAGGGAGGACAGCAGCACGAAGATCCACCCGGTGTTCTCCAGGACCCACCCGAGCGCCGCGGTCGAGACGGTGGACAGGTTCTCCGTGCCGACGAAGCCCCAGACCACGAAGGCGACGACCAGGGCGCCGGTCACACCGAAGATCACCTTGTCCAGGCCCCGGGGCTCTCCCTGTAGCGCGCTGCGCCGTTCCTGGACCCCCTCCCTGAGCTCGCCGAGGATCTGGGTCTCCTCGGCCTCCGCCTCGTGGAGGTGCGTCGTGTCGTCGACGGGACAGGCCGGCGGGGCCTCCGCGTCCGACGACGGAACCAGTGGTGGATTCTCAGTGCTCATCGTGATCCCCTCCCGGGAACAGGTGCTGCGGCCCGGTCCCGGAGGGCCGGCGTGGCGCCGTCTCGACGACGTCGCCGATCTTGTCGGTGATCCAGTCGTGGAAGGCGCCGATGTGGTGCTCGGAGGGGACGAGGACCCCGCCGGTGGCGTAGATCTTGGAGTTCATGGCGGGTTGGCAGCGTTCGCAGGCGTCGAAGTCCTGCTGGTTGACGCGGTGGAAGAGCTCCACGGAGGTGGAGACGTCCTTGCCGGAGTCCACGACCGAGGGGAGGTAGAGCCAGTCGCACTCCACGACGGTGTGGTCCGGAGCCAGCGGGAACATGCGGTGGATGATGACGTGGTCGGGGACGAGGTTGACGAACACGGTGGGCTTGACGGTGATGGCGTAGTAGCGGCGGTCGTGGTCGTCGTCGACGCCGGGGAGCTTGTCGAGGCCCTCGGAGCCGTCGATGGTGAAGCCGCGCACGTCGTCGCCGAACTCGGCGCCGTGGCCGACGAAGTACTGGGCGGCGAGGCCGTCGGCGAACTCGGGCAGCACCTCCGTGAGCTCGGGGTGGATGGTGGCGCAGTGGTAGCACTCCATGAAGTTCTCGATGATGAGCTTCCAGTTGGCCTTCACGTCGTAGGTGATCCGCCGGCCCAGGGAGAGGTTGGCGATGTCGTAGCCCTCGATGGCCTGGGTGTCCCCGAGGCGCTCCTGGATGTCGCCCATGACGTCCTCCTCGAAGGACGGAGGGTTCTCGGCCAGGCAGACCCAGACGTAGCCGAGGTACTCGCGGACCGGGATGGTGACCAGGCCGTACTCCTGGCGGTCGATGTCGGGCATCTTGGTGAGGTTGGGGGCGGCGATGAGCTTGCCGTCGAAGTCGTAGGTCCAGGCGTGGTACGGGCACTGGAAGGAGCGCGCGGCTTCGCCGGCGTCCTCCATGCACAGCTTCACGCCGCGGTGGCGGCAGATGTTGTAGAACGCCCGGATGCCGTGCTTCCGGTTGCGGGTGATGATGATGGACTCCCGCCCGACCTGGACGGTGCGGAAGGCTCCGGGCTTGTCCAGGTCGGCGGCGCGCACGGCGCAGAACCACATCTGCTCGAAGATGCGCTCCTGCTCGGCGCGGAAGACTGCCTCGTCCACGTAGGTGGAGCCGGGCAGGGTGGAGATCAGGGACTCCGAGACAACGTTGATCGACAACACGAACTCCTGGGTTCGGACAGTGCGCAGAGCGCGGGGTGGGAGAGGGAGGAGGAGGGGCAGGGCTGCGTGGGCGGTCAGGCCGCGAGCGACTGGACCGCGGCGACGGCGAGCTTCTCGAGGGTCTTGCGCCAGCGGCAGAAGAGCCTCGTCTGGTTCCAGGCGAGCACGGCGACCGGCTCGTCCCCGGCGTAGTAGACGGCGAGCAGGGAGTCCTGGTCCGGGCCGCCGTGCTCGTAGGCCACGCGGTCGGCGCGGGAGGCGTCGCCGGCGAACTGCAGGCGGGTGCCGTACTGGTCGGACCAGAAGTAGGGGGGCTTGACGGCGGGCAGCCCGGCCGGGTCGGCGCCCAGCAGGGCGCCCACGGCCACCGCCGGGCGCTCGGCGGCCCCGGTCCAGTGCTCCACCCGGTGGTGGCGGCCGGTGCCCGGCTCCCACCACGCGGCGCAGTCGCCCACGGCGACGACCCCGGGGATGCTGGTGGCCCCGACGGCGTCGCACAGCACGCCGTTGCCCAGCTCGATCCCGGAGCCCTCCAGCCAGGCGGTGTTCGGCGCCGCGCCGATGCCCACGACCACCACGTCGGCGGGCAGCACCCGGCCGCCGGCCAGGCGCACCGCGCTGACCGACCCGCCGGTGAACTCGAACTCCTCGATGTCGACGCCGCAGATCAGCTCCACGCCGGCGCGTTCGTGCAGCCCGGCGACCACCCCGCCCAGCTCGGTGCCCAGCGGGCCGCACAGGGGGGTGGGGGACTTCTCCAGCACCGTGACGTCCAGACCGAGGGCGTGGGCGGTGGAGGCGACCTCCGCGCCGATGAAGCCGGCGCCCACGACCACGAGCCGCCGCCCGGCAGTCAGCAGCCCGCGGAGCCTCTGCGCGTCGGCGACGGTGCGCAGGCTCACCACGTTCGCGCTCCCGGCGAGCTGCGGCAGCGACCGGGGCGAGGCCCCGGTGGCGATCACCAGGCCGTCGGCGCGCACCGACCGCCCGTCCTCCAGGTGCACCAGGCGGGTGGTCGCGTCGAAGGACACCGCCCGGGTCCCGAGGATCCACTCGGCCTCCAGGGCCTCGTCGTCGGTCTCCAGGGCCAGGTCCTCGAGCTCGATCCGGCCGGCGAGGAAGTCCTTGGACAGCGGTGGGCGGTCGTAGGGGCGCTGGGGATCATCACCGATGATCACCAGTCGTCCGGCGAACCCGAGGTTCCGGGCGGCCCGGGCGGCGGACAGGCCCGCCAGCGACGCTCCGACAATGACGAGGGACTCCATGAGGGACCCCTTTCAGATCTTCGTCCTGAATGACCCGGAGCAAGGGCGGGGAGGTCCGAAGTCCGGACGTCCTGTGCGCTTCGTGCAACACGGCTCACAATGTGAGAATCAGCGTGAACCTCGTCACCGGCCCCGTCAAGGGGTCCGGCGAATTCGACCCGGGGAATTTACATTGCGTCCCCGTGCGGCCCGGCGCGGGTTCCGGGTGGGCCCCGGCTCTTGACAGGGTTCGGTGGAAGTCCTCACGATGTTGCACATTGCAACACTTGTTGCTCATCGTGAGGCAGTGCGGTCGAGGTGGCAACGCTCGGCACAGCAGGCCCGAGCCACCTCAGGAAAGGATCCGCTCCGATGCACCAGGCCTGCCCCCTCAAGGACCTCGCCCCCGGTGACGCCCTGCGCCTCGACACCGTCCCGCCCATCGCCGTCTTCCACACGGAGGAGGGCGAGCTGTTCGCCATCGACGACACCTGCACCCACCAGGACGCCTCGCTCGCCGACGGCTGGGTGGAGGGGTGCGAGGTGGAGTGCCCGCTGCACGCGTCCAAGTTCGACCTGCGCACCGGCGCGGTGGACGCCCCTCCGGCCAAGCTGCCGGTGCGGGCCCACGAGGTGAGCGTCGTGGACGGCGTCATCATGGTCGAGGAGTCGTCCGAGGCACCGAACCTGCCGCCCGGTCTCACCGTCAACGGCCACGAGTCCCGGCCGAGCTGAACCCGGCCGAGCCCCCGCACGACATCCGCAGGTCAGGAGAACCGCCCCATGAGCACCACCCCTCGCGTCGTCATCATCGGCGCCGGCATCGTCGGCACGAACCTCGCCGACGAGCTCGTCCAGCGCGGCTGGACGGACGTCACCGTCCTCGAGCAGGGTCCGCTGCCCCTTCCCGGGGGCTCGACGTCGCACGCGCCCGGACTCGTCTACCAGACGAACCCGTCACGGACGATGACCCACTTCGCGCGGTACACCGTCGAGAAGCTCGTCTCCCTGGGCTGCTTCAACCAGGTCGGCGGTCTCGAGGTGGCCACCACGCCGGCGCGGCTGGAGGAGCTCAAGCGCAAGGTGGGCTACGCGGCCTCCTGGGGGATCGAGGGCCGGCTGCTCACCCCCGAGGAGGTGCTCGCGCAGCATCCCCTGGTCAATCCCGAGATGGTGCTGGGCGGCTACCACGTGCCGACGGACGGGCTCGCCCTGGCGGCCAAGGCGGTGCAGGTGCTCATCGAGCGCACCACGCGCGCCGGCGTGACCTACTGCGCCGAGACGATCGTCACCGGCATCGAGCGCTCGAACGGCCGCGTGACCGGCGTGACCACGTCCGACGGAACCGTGCCGGCGGACATCGTCGTCTCCTGCGCCGGATTCTGGGGACCCGCGATCGGCGAGATGGCCGGCATGCCGTGCCCCCTCCAGCCGCTGGCCCACCAGTACGTCTTCACCTCCGCGGTCCCGGAGCTGGTCGGCAAGCACGACGCCCCGAACGGCGCGACCCTGCCGATCCTCCGGCACCAGGACGCGGACCTCTACTACCGGGAGTGGGGGGACCGGATCGGCATCGGCTCCTACGCCCACCGCCCGATCCCGGTGGACCTCGCCGACCTGCCGCACTACGCGCCCCGCGACATCGCCCACGACCGGATGCCCTCCCGCCTGGACTTCACGCCCGAGGACTTCACCGAGCAGTGGGCCGAGAGCCGGCGCTTCCTGCCGAGCCTGCGCGGCAGCGAGGTGGCCGAGGGCTTCAACGGCATCTTCTCCTTCACCCCGGACGGGGGCCCGCTCATCGGTGAGTCCCCGGACCTCGCCGGGTTCTGGGTGGCGGAGGCCGTGTGGGTCACGCACTCCTCGGGTGTGGCCAAGGCCATGGCCGAACTGCTGGTGGACGGCGCTCCGGAGACGGACCTGCACGGCTGCGAGGCCACCCGGTTCGACGACGTGCAGCTCTCCCCGGAGTACGTCGAGGAGACGGGCAAGCAGAACTTCGTGGAGATCTACGACGTCCTCCACCCCCTCCAGCCCCGGGAGTCGCCGCGCAACCTGCGGGTCAGCCCCTTCTATCCCCGGGAGCTGGAGCTCGACGCGTTCTTCCTGGAGAGCCACGGGTGGGAGCGCCCGCACTGGTACGAGTCCAACGCCGCGCTCCTGGAGCAGCTGCCCGAGGAGTGGCGCGAGCCGGAGCGCGAGCCGTGGGCGGCCCGGTTCCACTCGCCGATCGCGGCGGTCGAGGCCTGGAAGACCCGCACCGCCGTGGCGATGTACGACATGACCCCGCTCAAGCGCGTGACCGTCGAAGGTCCCGGGGCCGCCGCTCTGCTGCAGCGGCTCACCACCGGCAACGTCCTGCGCAAGCCGGGCGCCGTGACGTACTGCCTCCTGCTGGACGAGAAGGCCGGGATCCGCAGCGACATCACCGTGGCCCGGCTCGGCGAGAACCTGTTCCAGGCCGGCATCAACAGCAGCGTGGACGTGGCGTACCTGTCCGCCGAGGCCACCCGGCAGAGCGCCGCGGACCCCACGGCCTGGGCCCTGGTCCGTGACACCACCGCCGAGACCTGCTGCATCGGGCTGTGGGGGCCGAAGGCCCGGGAGGTCATGGCGAAGGTCTCCCGCGACGACCTGTCCAACGACGGCCTGAAGTACTTCCGCACCAAGCAGATCCGGGTGGGCGGCCTGCGGGTCACCGCGATGCGCCTCTCCTACGTGGGCGAGCTCGGTTGGGAGCTGTACACCACCGCGGACCAGGGACTGCGGCTGTGGGACCTGCTGCACGAGGCGGGCCAGGAGTTCGGCATCGTCCCCGCGGGGCGCGCCGCCTTCAACAGCCTGCGCGTGGAGAAGGGCTACCGGTCCTGGGGCACCGACATGACCACGGAGCACACCGCCCTGGAGGCGGGACTGGACTTCGCCGTCAAGAAGGACAAGGGCGAGTTCGTGGGGTCGGCGGCCGTGGCCTCCGACGGCCAGGTGCGGCGCCGGCTGCGCTGCCTGACGGTCGACGACGGCCGCTCCGTGGTGATGGGCAAGGAGCCCGTGTACGTGGACGGCGCCGCCGCCGGCTACGTCACCAGCGCCGTCTTCGGCCACACCGTGGGCCGCCCGGTCGCCTATGCCTGGCTCCCGCCGGAGCTCTCCGAGGGGGACGGCGTCGAGATCGAGTACCTCGGCGAGCGCGTCCCCGCCACGGTCAGCGCCGAGCCGCTCGTGGACCCCGGCATGGAGCGCATCCGCGGCTGAGGCCCCTGCCGTCGCGGCCGGGGCGTGCGCCGCTCCGGCCGCGGCTCTTCGTCCCGACCTCGGGACTTCCCAGTACGACTTCTGCGATCGAGCACCGTTACCGGTGCCGACGACGACGAAAGGCAGTTCCAGCATGCACAAGGTCAAGGGCGTGGTGTCCAAGGGCAAGAACCAGCCGGTCAGTGTGGAGACCATCCTGGTGCCGGACCCCGGACCGGGAGAGGTACTGGTGGACGTGCTCACCTGCGGGGTGTGCCAGACCGACCACCACTACGTCCAGGGCGGGGTGGGCGACGACTACCCGTTCCTGCTGGGCCACGAGTCCTCGGGCGTGGTGTCGGCGATCGGGGAGGGGGTGACGGAGGTCGCCGTGGGCGACCACGTGATCCTGAACTGGCGAGCGGTGTGCGGCGAGTGCCGGGCCTGCCGCAGGGGCGAGCCCTGGTACTGCTTCGCCACCCACAACGCCACCCAGAGGATGACGCTCGAGGACGGCACCCCGCTGACCCCGGCCCTGGGCATCGGGTCGTTCGCCGAGAAGACCCTCGTCGCCGCCGGGCAGTGCACGAGGATCGAGGCCGACCTCGAACCGCACCAGTACGCGGCCGTCGGGCTGCTCGGGTGCGGCGTGATGGCCGGCATCGGCGCGGTGCTCAACACCGGCGCCGTGAAGCGCGGGGAGTCCGTGGCCGTGATCGGCTGCGGTGGGGTCGGGGCGGCCGCGGTCGCCGGTGCCGCACTGGCCGGGGCCACCACGATCGTGGCCGTGGACCTCGACGACGAGAAGCTGGCCACCGCGGAGCATTTCGGCGCCACCCACGTGGTCAACTCGAAGGAGCAGGACCCCGTGGCGGCGATCCGGGCGCTCACGGGCGGCAACGGCGCCGACCTGGTGATCGACGCCGTGGGCATCGCCCCCACCTTCAAGCAGGCGTTCGAGGCCCGTGACCTGGCCGGCCGGATGGTGCTGGTCGGGGTGCCCGCCCCCGGCACCACGTGGGAGATCCCGCTGGACGAGGTCTTCGGCCGCGGCGGGTCCATCAAGTCCGCCTGGTACGGCGACACCCTCCCCTCCAGGGACTTCCCGATGCTGGTGGACCAGTACCGGCTCGGCCGGCTGGACCTCGACGGGTTCGTCACCGAGCGCATCGGCCTGGACGACGTCGAGGAGGCCTTCGCGAAGATGAAGGCCGGCACCGTCCTGCGCTCCGTCGTGGAGCTGGACCGCTCGGCGACCGGCGCGGAGGAGCGTGGCCTGGAGACCGGCGTGACCGCCCCGGCCGGAGCGGCCCGATGACCGCGCGGCAGGATGTGGGGCAGCGCACGGACGCCACGGGCCGGGTCCGGGTGGAGCACCTGGTGACCTCGGGGACGTTCTCCCTGGACGGGGGCACCTGGGAGGTCGAGAACAACGTGTGGATCGTGGGCGACGACGAGCAGTGCGTGGTCATCGACCCGGCCCACGCCCCGCAGCAGGTCGTGAACGCCGTCGGCGGCCGGGCAGTGGTGGCCATCCTGCTCACCCACGGCCACGACGACCACATCCGCGCCGTCGTCGAGGTCGCCGAGCAGCTGCGGGCACCGGTGCACCTGCACCCGGACGACACGATGCTCTGGGAGCAGGTCCACCCCGCCCGCCGCTTCGACCGCATCATCCGCGACGGTGACGTCTACTCGGTGGGCGGGGTGCGCCTCACCGCGCTGCACACCCCGGGCCACTCGCCGGGCTCGGTGTGCTTCTGGGCGCCGGACCTGGGCGAGGGCGGAGTGCTGTTCTCCGGGGACACCCTCTTCCAGGGCGGTCCCGGCGCCACCGGCCGCTCGTACTCGGACTTCCCCACGATCGTCGACTCCATCCGGGACCGGCTGCTCACGCTGCCGGGGACCACGGAGGTGCTCACCGGCCACGGGGACACCACCACGATCGGCGCGGAGGCCCCCCACCTGCAGGAGTGGATCGACCGCGGCCACTGAGCCGGCAGGAGGCCGGCCCGGGTGACGTTCCGGAGCACGCACGACGTCCCGGAGCACCCACGACGGAGCGCCGCCCCCGGGATCCCCGGGGGCGGCGCTCCGTCGTGCGTGCTCAGCGCAGGACGACCGTGCGGTTGCCGTGCAGGATGACCCGGCCCTCGCAGTGCCACTTCACGGCGTTGGACAGGGCCTTGCACTCGGTGTCCCGCCCCGCGGCCACGAGGTCCTCCGGGCCGTAGGTGTGGTCCACGTCCACGAGCTGCTGCGCGATGATCGGGCCCTCGTCCAGCTCGGCGTTGACGTAGTGCGCCGTGGCGCCCACGGTCTTCACCCCGCGCTCGTAGGCCTGGTGGTACGGCTTGGCGCCCTTGAAGGACGGCAGGAACGAGTGGTGGATGTTGATCACCCGTCCCTCCATCCGGGTGGCCAGCGAGTCGCTGAGCACCTGCATGTAGCGGGCCAGGACCACGAGGTCCACCTCGAAGCGGTCCACGAGCTCCAGCAGCCGGGCCTCGGCCTCGGGCTTGGTGTCCCGGGTGACGGGCACGTGGAAGAACGGGATGCCGTGCCACTCGACGAGGCGCTGGTGGTCGCGGTGGTTGGAGACCACCGCGACGATGTCCACGGGCAGGTCCCCGGTCCGGGCGCGGAAGAGCAGGTCGTTGAGGCAGTGGCCGAACTTGGAGACCATCACCAGCACCCGCCGCTTCGCCCCGTGCTCGCTGAGCTCCCAGCGCATGTCGAACCGCTCGGCCACCGGGGCCAGGTCCGCCCGGAGGGCCTCGGGGTCGAGGCCGTCCTCCGTGGCGGAGGCGACGTGCACGCGCATGAAGAAGTGGCCCAGCCGCCGGTCGTCGAACTGGGTGAGCTCCACGATGTTGCACCCGTGCTCCAGGAGCACCCCGCTGACGGCGTGCACGATCCCCGGTCTCTCCGGGCAGTCGAGGGTCAGCGCCAGCTCCGTCGTGGGTGGAGCGGTGGTGACGGCCTGCGGCTGCAGGCGCTGCTCAGCATTCGATGACGTTGACGGCCAGTCCACCACGGGAGGTCTCCTTGTACTTGATCTTCATGTCGTTGCCGGTCTCGCGCATGGTCTTGATGACCTGGTCGAGCGAGACCGTGTGCTCGCCGTCGCCCTGGAGGGCCAGGCGTGCGGCGTTGATGGCCTTGACGGAGGCGATCGCGTTGCGCTCGATGCACGGGATCTGCACGAGCCCGCCCACGGGGTCGCAGGTCAGCCCGAGGTTGTGCTCCATGCCGACCTCGGCGGCGTTCTCGACCTGCTCCGGCGTGCCGCCGAGGACCGCGCACAGGCCCGCGGCGGCCATGGAGCAGGCCGAGCCCACCTCGCCCTGGCAGCCCATCTCCGCGCCGGAGATGGAGGCGTTCTCCTTGATCAGGATGCCGACGGCCGCCGCCGTCAGCAGGAACTCCACCACGCCGTCCTCGTCCGCCCCGGCGACGAACCGGTCGTAGTAGTGCAGCACGGCGGGGATGATGCCCGCCGCCCCGTTGGTCGGGGCGGTGACGATCCGCCCGCCGGAGGCGTTCTCCTCGTTGACCGCCAGGGCGTAGAGGTTGATCCACTCCATGGCCTGCAGCGGATCGGACGCCGGCCGGACGGCGCACGCGTCGGCGGCCGCCTCGGCCTCGCGCAGCCGCGCCCGCAGGCCCGGCGCCCGGCGGCGGACCTTCAGCCCGCCGGGCAGCCGGGCCTCCGTGCGCGTGCACCCGTTCTCCACGCACTCCTGCATGACGGCCCAGAGGCGCAGCAGGCTCGAGCGGAGCTGCTCCTCGCTGCGCCAGGACAGCTCGTTGGCGAGCATGATCCCGGCGATCGAGGTCCCCTCCCGCCGGCAGTGCTCCAGGAGCTGCCGGCCGGTGGTGAACGGGTACGGCACCTCCGTGGTGTCCTGGACGATGCGGTCCTCCCCGGACACGTCCCCGTCCACCACGAACCCGCCGCCCACCGAGTAGTAGGTCCGCTCCCGCACCGGCTCGCCGTCCGCCCCGAAGGCTGCGAACGTCATGCCGTTGGGGTGCGCGGGCAGCGACCTGCGCCGGTGCATGACGACGTCCTCGGCGCGGTCGAAGGGGATCGGCCGGACCCCCGCCAGGCACAGCTGCCCGCGCTCCGTGCTCGTCCGCACCCGGTCGTCCGCCGTGTCGGTGTCCACGGTCTCCGGGTCCTCGCCCTGCAGCCCCAGGATCACGGCCTTGTCCGAGCCGTGCCCGTGACCGGTGGCGCCGAGCGAGCCGAACAGCTCGGCCCGGACCCTGGCGACTCCCTCGAGGAGACCGGCCCCGGCCAGCCCGTCCGCGAACAGCCGGGCGGCCCGCATGGGGCCCACCGTGTGGGACGAGGAAGGGCCGATGCCGACGGAGAACAGGTCCAGGGCGGACAGCGCCATCAGGGCACCTCGGGAGAGGCGAACTCCGTCATGCCGTCCAGCAGCCACCGGGCGGTGTACTCGGCGAAGGAGGCCCGCGGCATGATCCGCCACGTCAGCTCCTCCGTGCGCCACAGCAGCACCTGCACCGGGCCCAGGGTCGTGGCCACGGCGGTGCCGACCGCGAAGGCCCGCGGGTGCAGGTCCAGGTGGCAGCTCTTCTCGAGCACCGCGCGGGCCGAGGGCCCGGACAGCTCGAGGGTGGTGCGGTTGGCAGACAGGTCCACGGCCTGCCCGGGCTCGGTGCCGAGGGCCCCGGCCAGCCCGGCGGCGGTGCCGGCGTCGTCGGTGCCCGCCGCTCGGAGGTCGCTCCCCGCAGGGCCGATCTCCGCGGGCCCCACGCCGTCGGGGCCGACGAGCAGGAACTCGTCGGGCCCGATCCACAGGATCGCCGTGGCCCCGGCGGTGCCGGTGACCCGGCCGTGGCCGGTCGGCAGGGGCATCCCGGCCGCGGCGGCGACCGCCTCGGCGGCCGGAGTGCCGGGCGCCACCCGGATCCCGACCATGGTCAGGAACGGGATCTCGCGCAGGGCCACGCCCCGCTCGCCCGTCACGGTCTGCTCGTGCATCTGCTGCGCGAGGTGGGCGAGGGGACTGCGGCGCAGGGCGGTGGTGTCGGTCAGGAGCTGCTCAGCCATCACGGCGGTTCCCTTCGGGGTCGTAGAGCACGGGTTCTGCGATGACGACGTCCACGAGCCGCCCGTCGAGCGGGGCCTGGAGCGTCTCACCGATGCGGTTGCGGCCGTTCTCCACCAGGGCGAGCCCGAAGGTCCGGTCCAGGGCGGCGCTGCGGTAGCTGGAGGTGACGTGGCCGACCATGGGCACGGGGGCGACCTCCGGGGTGATGGGCGTGCCGTGGTCCACCAGCTGGGCGCCCTCCGGCAGCCGGAACGTCCGGTCCACCGGCAGGACCGCGACCAGCTGCTTGCGGTCCGGGCTGGTGGCGGACGGGCGGTCGTAGGAGCGCCTGCCGATGAAGTCCTTGGTCTTGGACACCACCCACTCCATCCCCAGGTCCTGCGGGGTGACCGTGCCGTCGGTGTCCTGGCCCACGATGGGGAAGGCCTTCTCCGCGCGCAGCACGTGCATGGTCTCGGTGCCGTAGGGGGTGATGCCGTACTCGGCGCCGGCCTCCGCGACGGACTCCCAGACCGACAGGCCGTACCAGGAGGAGACGTTGATCTCGAAGGCCAGCTCCCCGGAGAAGGAGATCCGGCAGATCCGTGCGGGCACCCCGGAGGCCAGGACGGTCTCGCGGAAGGCCATGAACGGGAACGCCTCGTTGGACAGGTCCAGCTCGGGGGCGAGCTTCTCGACGACGGCCCGGGACTTCGGGCCCACGACGGCGACGGTGGTGTACTGCTCCGTGACCGAGGTGAAGGTGACGTCGAGCTCCGGCCACTCGGTCTGGGACCACTCCTCGAGCCAGTCCAGGACCTTGGCCGCGCCACCGGTGGTGGTGGTCATGAAGTACCGGTCCTCGTCCAGGCGCAGGGTCACGCCGTCGTCGAAGACCATCCCGTCGGGGGTGCACATGACCCCGTACCGGCCCATGCCGGGCTTGAGCTTCTTGAAGGCGTTGGTGTAGACGCGGTTGAGGAACTCCCCGGCGTCCTTGCCCCGGATCTCGATCTTGCCCAGGGTGGTGGCGTCCATGAACCCCACGGACCCGCGCACGGCCGCGCACTCGCGCAGCACCGCCGTGTCCATGTCCTCCCCGGCCTGCGGGTAGTACCAGGGCCGCTTCCACTGCCCGACGTCCTCGAACAGGGCCCCGTGGGCCACGTGCCAGGGGTGGACCGAGGTCAGCCGCGCCGGGTCGAACAGGTGGCCGAGCCGTCGTCCGGCCAGGGCCGTGAAGGCCACCGGGGTGTAGGGGGCGCGGTAGGTGGTGGTGCCGATCCCACCGACGTCGGTGCTGTTCAGCGCCGCGGCGATGACGCCGATGGCGTTGACCCCGGAGGTCTTGCCCTGGTCGTTGGCGGTCGAGATGGAGGTGTAGCGCTTGACGTGCTCCACGGACCGCATGCCGGCGCCGGTGGAGCGCAGCACGTCCGCGACCGTCTGGTCGCGCTGGAAGTCGACGAAGTGGCGGCTCCAGCCGGCGGACGCGCCCTCGGGCCCGGGCACCAGCCACAGCGGGCGGACGGGCGAGGACTCGACGCTCTCCGCGTGCGGGGTCTCGGGCTGGGTCTCGAAGCCGGCCCGGCCGGCGGCCTCGGCCCCGGCGAGGGCCCCCTCGGTGAGGCACCACGCCAGGTCGGTGGTGCCGTTGACCGAGCCCGCGGTGTGCTGGTCCCGCACGGGGGCGCCCGGCACGAACGCCGCGAGGCGCTCGTCCCAGGTCAGCTTGCCCTGCCGCTGGCTGTGCAGGTGGACCACCGGGGTCCACCCGCCCGAGACGGCGAGCAGATCCGTGTCCACGGTGGTGGTGGGGCCGGTCAGCGCGCCGGAGCCGTCGATCCCGCCGATCGTCACGGCGCTGATCCGCCCGTGCTCGCCGTCGCCGGCGGTGTCCACCACGGCGCTGCCGGTGATCAGGCGAACCCCGGTGGCGGCGGCGATGTCGGCGGCCCGGCCGTGGAGCTCCGGGCGGGAGTCGACCACGGCCGCGACACGGACCCCGGCGGCGGCGAGGTCGGCCACGAGGTCGTAGGCGGAGTCGTTCGTGGTGGCCACGACCACCGACGTGCCGGCGGCGACGGCGTAGCGGTTGAGGTAGGTGCGCACCGATCCGGCGAGCATGATGCCGGGGCGGTCGTTGTTGGCGAAGACGACCGGCCGCTCGTGCGCGCCGGTGGCGAGCACGATCTGCTGCGCCCGCACGTGCCAGATCCGCTCCCGCGACACGCCGGGACCCGGGGCCTCGGCGAGGTGGCCGGTGCGCCGCTGGACGGCGACGACGTAGTTGGCGTCGTAGTTGCCGAACGCCGTGGTGCGGTGCAGGACAGTGACCTCGGGCTCGGCCTCCAGGGCGGTGAGGGTGCGGGCGACCCAGTCGCGGGCGGGCAGGCCGTCGACGACGTCGTCGCGGCCCGACAGCAGGGAGCCTCCGGCCTCCGGCTGCTCGTCCATGAGGATGACCCGGGCCCCTGACTTCGCGGCCTCCCGGGCCGCGGCCAGCCCGGCGGGGCCGGCGCCGACGACGAGGACGTCGGTGTGCACGTGCTTGTGGTCGTAGACGGCCTCGTCCTTGCGGGGGTCGAGCTGTCCGAGACCGCGCAGGTAGGACGCCTGCAGACCGTCGGTCAGCTCGACCGTGGTGGCCGGGAGCATGGACTCGTCGACGTCGGCCTCCGTGCGCGCGGCGACCTTGACCAGCGCGGTGGGCTCCTCCACCCCGGCGGACACGATCCCGCGCGGACGGCCCAGGTACATCGAGTCGCCGCAGTGGATGCGCCCGGCGGCGAGCAGGGCCGAGGCCAGGGTGTCGCCGGCGTACCCGGTGTGCTCCTGCCCGTCGACGGTGAAGCGCACCGGCGTGGTGCGGTCGATGCTGCCGGGCGCACTCTGCTGCGCCGGCAGGCGGTGGGTCTGCGCGCTCACTTGACGCCTCCGATCTCGGGCTTGGGCTCGTCGATCCTGTAGACGGCCTTGATGTCGTAGGTCACGGTGTCGCGGACGACGTTGAACCAGCGGCGGCAGCCGACGGCGTGGGCCCACCGTTCCGCGATCAGACCCTTGGGGTTGTTGCGGTAGAAGAGGTACTCCGCCCACTCCTTGTCGGAGAGCCGGCTGGGGTTCTCGGGGTAGGGCACGTGCGCCTCCCCGCCGTACTGGTACTCGGTCTCGTCGCGCGGCCCGCAGTTGGGGCACTCGATCAGCAGCATGGTGTTCCGGCCTCCTAGTGGGCCACGGCGGCGGCGCCGTGCTCGTCGATGAGGACCCCGGTCTCGAACCGCTCCAGGGCGAAGGGCTCGTTGAGGGGGTGGGGCTCGTCGTGGGCGATGGTGTGGGCGAAGGAGTAGCCGGCGCCGGGGGTTCCCTTGAACCCGCCGGTCCCCCAGCCGCAGTTGACGTACATCTGGTCCACGGGCGTCTTGGAGACGATCGGGGAGGCGTCCAGGGTGACGTCGACGATGCCGCCCCACGTGCGCAGGACGTGGGCGCGGGCGAAGATCGGGAAGAGCTCCACCGCTGCCGCCATCTGCTCCTCGATGACGTGGAAGGCGCCGCGCTGGCCGTAGCCGTTGTAGGCGTCCACGCCGGCGCCCATGACCAGCTCGCCCTTGTGGGCCTGGGAGACGTAGACGTGCACGTGGTTGGACATCACCACGGTCGGGTGCACGGGCTCGTGCAGCTCCGAGACCAGGGCCTGCAGCGGGTGGGACTGGATCGGCAGCCGGAACCCGGCGAGCTCCGCCAGGACCGAGGAGTGCCCGGCCCCGCAGAGCCCGACCTTGCCGGCGTTGATCCGCCCGCGGGACGTCTCCACGGCCACCACCCGGTCGCCGTCCTTGACGAAGCCGGTGACCTCGCAGTTCTGGATGATGTCCACGCCCATCTCGTCGCACTTGCGGGCGAAGGCCCAGGCCACGTGGTCGTGCTTGGCGATGCCCGCGCGCGGCTGGTAGGTCGCCCCCATCACCGGGTAGCGGATGTCGTCCCCGATGTTGATGATCGGGCACAGCTCCTTGACCTGCTCCGGGCTGATCCACTCCGCGTCGATGCCGTTGAGCTTGTTCGCGTTGACCCGGCGCATCGACTCGCGGACGTCCCCCAGGGTGTGCGCCAGGTTCATCACGCCGCGCTGGGAGAACAGGAAGTCGTACTCCAGCTCCTCGGGCAGGATCTCCCAGAGCTTCAGGGAGTGCTCGTACATCGCCGCGGACTCGTCCCACAGGTAGTTGGAGCGGATGATCGTGGTGTTGCGGGCCATGTTCCCGCCGGCCAGCCAGCCCCGCTCCAGCACGGCGATGTTGGTCATGCCGTGGTTCTTGGCCAGGTAGTAGGCGGTCGCCAGCCCGTGTCCGCCGCCGCCGACGATCACGGCGTCGTAGGAGGACTTCGGGTCCGGGTTGCGCCACAGGAAGTCCGGGTGCTCCGGCAGCAGGTCGGCCATCAGAAGGCTCCGTTCAGGGCGGGGGCGGACAGGTTCGGGTAGAGCGGGAACCGCTCGGCCAGGGCGGTCACGCGATCGCGCAGCTGCTCGACGAGCTCGTCGGTCAGCTCCTGGATCAGCGCCTGGGCGATGATGTCGGCCACCTCCGTGAACTCCTCGGCCCCGAAGCCGCGGGTGGCCAGGGCCGGGGTTCCGATCCGCAGACCGGAGGAGACCATCGGCGGGCGGGGGTCGAAGGGCACGGCGTTGCGGTTGACCGTGATCCCGATGCGGTGCAGCCGGTCCTCGCCCTGCTGTCCGTCGAGCTCGGAGTTCCGCA
Organism: Kocuria sp. CCUG 69068; assembly: GCF_020833785.1. NCBI lineage: Bacteria > Bacillati > Actinomycetota > Actinomycetes > Micrococcales > Micrococcaceae > Kocuria > Kocuria sp. CCUG 69068. Next base: position 5,976 of record NZ_PDDL01000036.1, on the reverse strand, counting down.
GGTCCACCAGCACCAGGTGCACGTCGGTGCCGCCGCTGACCAGGTTGATCCCGGTGGCCATGACGTCCGGGGACAGCAGCCGGGTGGCCAGGATCTTCGCGCCCTCCAGGGTGCGCACCTGGCGGTCGGTGAACTCCTCGGCCGCGGCGTGCTTGAAGGCCACGGCCTTGGCGGCGATCACGTGCTCCAAGGGGCCGCCCTGCTGACCGGGGAAGACCGCGGAGTTGATCTTCTTCGCGTGCTCCTGCTTGCACAGGATCACCCCGCCGCGCGGGCCGCCGAGCGTCTTGTGCGTCGTGGAGGTCACCACGTCGGCGTGGGGCACCGGGTTGGGGTGCAGCCCGGCGGCGACGAGCCCGGCGAAGTGCGCCATGTCGACCATCAGGTACGCCCCGACCTCGTCGGCGATCGCGCGGAACGCGGCGAAGTCCAGCTGCCTCGTGTAGGCGGACCAGCCGGCGATGATGAGCTGCGGGCGGTGCTCGCGGGCGAGCCGGGCGACCTCGTCCATGTCGACCCGGTGGTCGTCCTCGGAGACCCCGTAGGCGGCGACCTGGTAGAGCTTGCCGGAGAAGTTGAGCTTCATCCCGTGCGTCAGGTGCCCGCCGTGGGCGAGGTCCAGACCCAGGATGGTGTCGCCGGGCTGGAGCAGCGCGGACATGGCCGCGGCGTTGGCCTGCGCCCCGGAGTGCGGCTGGACGTTGGCGTGCTCGGCGCCGAACAGGGCCTTGAGGCGGTCGATCGCCAGCTGCTCGATCACGTCCACGTGCTCGCAGCCGCCGTAGTAGCGCCGGCCGGGGTAGCCCTCGGCGTACTTGTTCGTGAGCACCGAGCCCTGGGCCTCCATGACCGCCGCGGGCGCGAAGTTCTCGGAGGCGATCATCTCCAGCGTGGACTGCTGGCGCCGCAGCTCGGCGTCGACGGCCGCGGCGACCTCGGGGTCGCTCTCGGCCAGCGGCTGGTACAGGGAGTGGTCCTCGTGCACGGTCATGTGCCCTCCTGGGAAGTCTTCTGTGTGCAACTGATATATCAGTTGTTCAGGCCTAGTATGTGACGAGGGGCACGGCGGGTCAAGCATGACTTCCCGTCCCGTCGTCATCCGGCGCTCGGGCCCCGTCACACACGCCGCAGGAAGGGCCCGCATGCTGCAGCACACCGACGAGACCGCGGCGGGCGGCCGGTCCCTGGCCGACCAGGCCTTCCTCCGGCTGCAGGACCGGTTGATCCTGCTCGACATCCCGCCCGGCAGCCCGCTCAACGAGGCCCGCCTGAGCGAGGACCTGGGCGTGGGGCGCACTCCGCTGCGCGAGGCGCTCAAACGGCTGGAGTCCGAGCACCTCGTGGTGACCTATCCGCGCCGGGGGACGTTCGCGACCACGGTGGACATCACGGCCCTGTCCGAGATCTCCCAGGTGCGCGAGGTGCTGGAGCCGCTGGCGGCCCGTCTGGCCGCCGCGCGGCGCGGGGGTGCCGCCCGCGAACGGCTGGAGCGGCTGCGGGAGCAGCTCGAGGAGCCGGCCGCCGAGGACCGCGAGGACACCCTGCGCTGGGACGTGGCCATCCACCGGGCCGTGTACGCCGCCGCCGGCAACGCGCACCTGGAGACGACCCTGACGCGCTACGGCAACCTGGCCACCCGCATCTGGTGCGTGGCCGCCGACCGGATCCCGCAGCTGCAGGAGCACATCTCCGTGCATGCGGCCCTGCTCACCGCGGTGCTGGAGGGCAGGGGTGACGAGGCCGCCACGATCATGCTCGAGCACATCCGCGACTTCGAGGAGCAGGTGCGGCGGGTCCTCTGAGCGGCCAATTGTTGCGCTGATCACAACTTCGATGCGTCGCCGCCGCACCACGGGCGGCTGAATGTCTCTCTGTGTGACCGGGTTTAACCTCGCAGTAACGCGAATTAACGTCACGGCCATTGACGGTGAGCTGGATCACTCCCTACATTGAGGCAACGCTGTTGCATTGACAGCAACGCACTTGCGCCAAGAGGCACTCCTCTTCCCCGGCTCCCAGGCCGTTCGGCACGGATCCGCTCCGTGCCACCAGGAGCACCCACGAAAGGACGACCATGACCACCTCGCCCATCACCGCCCCCGCTGCCTCCGTCGCCGAGCTCGAGCGTCTGAAGACCCTGCACAACGGGCAGAAGGAGCAGCTGACCTTCTCCGACGCCGAGTTCGAGCGCCGGCTGGACGGCCTGCGGCGGATCATGGCGGAGCAGCAGCTCGACGCCGTCATCCTCACCAGCTACCACGGCATCAAGTACTACTCGGACTTCCTCTACACCACGTTCGGGCGCAACTACGCCCTCGTCGTCACCGCCGAGGACTCCGTCACGGTCACCGCCAACATCGACGCCGGCATGCCGTGGCGCACCAGCTACGGCGACAACATCGTCTACACCGACTGGCGGCGCGACAACTTCTACTACGGCCTCCAGGAGGCCCTGCGCCGGCGCGGTGTGCAGGCCCGGCGGATCGGCGTCGAGGACGACGCCCTGCCGCTTCTGACCCGCCGGCGCATCCAGGCCGCGTTCGAGGGCGCGGAGCTCACCGACGTCTCCCAGGACGCCATGCGCCAGCGCATGATCAAGTCCGCCGAGGAGATCGAGGTCATCAAGCACGGCGCGCGCATCGGCGACCTCGGCGGCGAGGCCATCCGCGCGGCGATCCGCGAGGGCATCACCGAGTACGAGGTCGCGCTCATCGGCACCGAGGCGATGGTCCACGAGATCGCCCGCACCTTCCCGCACCGCGAGGTCCGCGACACCTGGGTGTGGTTCCAGTCCGGGATCAACACCGACGGCGCCCACAACTGGGCCACCACCCGCAAGCTGCAGCGCGGAGACATCCTGTCCCTGAACTGCTTCCCGATGACGTCGGGCTACTACACCGCCCTGGAGCGCACCCTGTTCCTCGGCGAGCCGGACGCCCGCTCGCGCGAGCTGTGGGAGATCAACGTCGAGGTCCACGAGCGCGGCCTCGAGCTGATCAAGCCGGGCGCGGTGTGCAAGGACATCGCCGCGGAGCTCAACGAGATCTTCATCTCCCACGGCCTGCTCGCCAACCGCACCTTCGGCTACGGCCACTCCTTCGGCGTGCTCAGCCACTACTACGGCCGCGAGGCCGGCCTGGAGCTGCGCGAGGACATCGACACCGTGCTGGAGCCGGGCATGGTCGTGTCCATGGAGCCGATGATCACGGTCCCGGAAGGCGAGCCGGGCGCCGGGGGCTACCGCGAGCACGACATCCTCGTCGTCGGCGAGGACGGCGCGGAGAACATCACCAAGTTCCCGTACGGCCCCGAGCACAACATCGTGTCCGCCTAGGCGCGGAACGACGACGACGGCGGCGGCGCCCCGGTGCGCCGCCGCCGTCCTCCCCGGCAGCTCCTCTGCCGCAGCCGCACCCCGCGGCACCGCCACATCCACTGCACGGAAGGACCACGGTGGTCACCACCCGTTCGCTCGAAGACCTCGACGCCCACAGCTACCAGGAGTACGTGGCCACCGGTCAGGGGCTGGTGCTCATCCCCACCGGGGCCACGGAGCAGCACGGGCCGCACATGCCGCTGGGCGTGGACGCCATGCTCTCCCGCGCCATCTCCCTGGCTGCGGCGGAGGACCTCGACGCCCTGGTGGCGCCGGCCTTCTGCTACGGCTACAAGTCCCAGCCCCGCTCCGGGGGCGGCAACCACCGCGCCGGCACCACCAGTCTCTCGGCCCAGGCCCTCATCGCACAGACGAAGGACGTGGTCCTGGAGTTCTTCCGCCACGGCGTCCGCCGGATCGCGGTGGTCAACGGCCACTTCGAGAACTACCAGTTCCTCTACGAAGGACTCGACCTCGCGGTGCGCGAGGCCCGGGCCGGCGGCCTCGACGACAGCCGGGCCCTGCTGCTCTCGTACTGGGACTTCGTCGACGAGCAGACCCTGGCGGTCGTCTTCCCCGACGGCTTCCTCGGCTGGGACATCGAGCACGGAGGCGTCCTCGAGACCTCGCTGATGCTCCACCTGCACCCCGAGAAGGTCGACATGTCCCGGGCCCCCGACCATCCCCCCGCTGACCTGGCCCCCTACGACGTTTTCCCCGAGGACCCCGCTCGCACCCCGAGCTCCGGGTGCCTCTCCTCTCCAGCAGGCGCGACCGCCCAGCGCGGCGAGCTGCTGCTCTCCACCGTCCGCACCGGCATCGTCCGGGCGGTCACCAGCGAGTTCGGGAAGTGAGAAACACATGAAGAAGTCACACGCCTCCGCGGCGGCCGCCACCGAGGCCGTGACCGTGCCGCGGTTCCGGGGGCGGCACCTGCCGGCCCTGGACCGGCTCGTCATCACGGTCCTCCCGCCCCTGCTGATCATCGCCGTGCTGGTGGTGGTGACCATGGACCCGGGCGGCGCCGCCGAGGCCATCTCCACGGCGCGCACCTTCGTGACCGGGAACTTCACGTGGCTGTTCATCCTGTACTCGCTCGTGGCGGTCGCCGTGTGCGTGTGGCTGGTCGTCAGCCGCGTCGGCTCGATCCGCCTCGGCGGCCCGGACGCCCGCCCGGAGCACGGCAAGTTCGCCTGGTACTCGATGCTCTTCGCCTGCGGACAGGGCATCGGCCTCATCTTCTGGTCGGTCGCCGAGCCCATCCTGCTCCGGGACGACAACCCCGTCGTGCCCGCGGGACAGGACGGCGCGGCCGAGGGCGCCATGGTGTGGTCCTACTTCCACTGGGGCCTGACGGCCTGGGCCATGTACTGCGTGGTGGCCGTCTGCCTCGCCTACTCCCACCACAACCTCGGCAAGACCCTCACCTTCCGCGAGGCCACGGTCGACATCCTGCCGAAGTGGTCGCAGCGCGGGGCCGGCGTGGTCGTGGAGCTGCTGGCCATCATCGCCACCGTCCTGGGCCTGGCCACGTCCTTCGGCTTCGCCGCCATGCAGTTCAGCTCGGGACTCGCGTCCTTCACGGGGCTCTCGCCGAGCTCGGGCGTCTGGCTGCTGGTGATCCTGGGCCTGGGCGGGCTCACCGCCGTCTCCGCGTTCTTCGGCATCAACAAGGGCATGAAGCGGATCAGCGAGCTCAACTCGGTGCTGAGCATCGTGCTGCTCGTGGCCGTGTTCGTCTTCGGCCCCACGATCTTCCTCATCTCCAACATCACGCAGACCTTCGGCTCCTTCTTCACCAACTTCCTGCCGATGAGCTTCTGGACCGACGCGGGGACCGCGGGTCAGGACATCGGCACCTGGCAGGACAGCTGGAACGGCTGGTGGACCGTGTTCATCTGGTGCTGGGTCATCGCCTTCAGCCCGTTCGTCGCCGGCTTCATCGCCCGCATCTCCCGGGGGCGCACCATCCGTGAGTTCGTCATCGGTGTCACGGTGGTCCCCTCCCTGATCGTGATGGCGTGGATCGGCGTGATCGGCTCGGCGGCGCTGCACTACGACGACCGCAGCGACCGCGGCATCTCCGCGGCGGTCGCGGCGGACACGTCCAGCGGACTGTTCGTCATGCTGGAGTCCGTGCCCGTCGTCGGCTCGCTGCTGCTCGTGGTCGCCACCGTGCTCGTCGCCACCTACTACGTCACCTCCCTGGACTCCGGCGCCCACGCCCTGGCCGAGTTCGTCTCCGCGCCGCGGAGGGCCGGGCCCCTCTTCCGCGTGGTGCTCGTGGCCAGCATCGCCGCCGTGGCGGTCACGCTGCTCACGCTCGGCGGCACCGCGGTGGTGGACACGGTGCAGACCGGCACCATCATCGGGGCCTTCCCGTTCTCCTTCGTCATCCTGTTGATGATCGCGAACCTGGTCCGGCGGCTGCTCACCCGCACCCCGGAGACCGAGCGCCTGGAGCGCGAGGTCAACGACCCCTCGCCGGACGCGCCCGGCGGCGGGGACGCCACGGTGGTGGAGCGGGCGGTCCCGCAGCCCCCGGCCCGGCCGGCCGCGGTGCCCGCCGGACGGGAGCCGGTCCCGGACGCGCTCGCGCG